>DLYX01000395.1:0-5699 GCA_003447545.1 Deltaproteobacteria bacterium
CTTTCTTCACCACGAAATGGCGCAGACACCACGGCCCCCGAGTGCCTTGTTCTTCTTCTGTGAATTCGCGGCGACCGAGGGTGGCGCTACGCCCTTATGTCGATCCGATATCCTGTGGGAACATCTTTGCGAACGCGACTCCCTATTTGCGACTGACTGCGAAAACAAGGGGCTGCGCTACACCAACGTGATGGCGGGTGTTGCTGACCCCGGCTCGAGCATGGGCCGCAGCTGGCGAAGCACCTTCGCAGCCGAGACCCGGGAAGAGGCAGAAAGGCGTCTCGAGGAGCTTGGCTACGCATGGGAATGGCTCGATGGCGATGCCCTGCGCGCCACCACGCCCGTGCTTCCCGCCGTAAAGGTTCTACCAGATGGGCGTCGAAGCTTTTTCAACCAGTTGATCGCAGCAACACAGGGGTGGAAGGATACGCGCAATGATCCTTCGCGCGCGATTACCTTCGGCGATGGAACCCCCTTGCCCGACAATGGCGTCGCGACCGCCAGCGCGATAGCGGAGGAACTCACCTTCGACCTGATGTGGAAACCCGGCGACGTCTGCCTGGTCAATAACGATCGGGTGATGCATGGCCGCAAACCTTTTGCAGGGAAACGCCGGATTCTGGCAGCGCTCGCTGCCGGATGATCAGTCCCGCTCGGGCAGGTCGTACTCGGAGATCTCGACCGCTCGGCCTTGTTCCGCAGAATCCTGTGCGGCAAGCCCCATCACCACCGACATCAATCCGTCCCAGGACGAAACCTCCGGCGGTTGGTCGTGCCGCAGGGCCTCCAAAAAAGCCTGGTGTTCGAAATAGGTCGAGCCGTGATGAAAGCCTGCCTTGAGGATAGTTTCATCAACCTCAATCACTTCTTCCGCAACAGAAACTGGCGACCTCTTGCCCAGTATAAATCGGGAGCTCGGAATCAGAGCCTCCAACTTTCCGCGATCGCCCACCACAGAAACTTCCTGCTCCTCCCGCGACCCCTCGGCGAACATGCACAGATCCAGCATCCCGCGGATCCCGTTCGCAAAATCCACAATCACGAAACCGTTATCCAGAATATCCGGTATTTCACCGTCGTAAGATTCGTCGAGATGATTCACATCCTGCGCTGCCGAACAATAAATCCGCCTTGGCTCGCTCCGCGCCAAAAGTCGCATCAGATCAAAAAAATGACAGCATTTCTCGACAAAGGTGCCGCCCGAATTCCGATTGAACCGATTCCAGTCCTTTACCTTGGGAAGGAAGGGGAAGCGGTGCTCCCGGATCGAAATCATGCGAGCCTGACCGGCCGTGCCGCCACGCAATTCGGCTTCCAGTCGCTGGATCGGAGCCATATAGCGATATTCGAGACCCACCCAGAAAAGACCCGCATAGCGTTTCGCCATCTCATGCGCCCAGACCGCGTCTTCCAAAGTCGTGCACATGGGCTTTTCGACGAGAACGTGCTTGCCCGAAGCCAGCACCTTTTCCAGCACCTCACGGTGCGTGAAGTTCGGGGATGCGATCACCGCCACCTCAACATCGGCACGGGCGAGCAATTCCTCGGTATCGGAAAAGACAGGCGTCTCGGGAGGCAGTACCGGGCGAATCCACTCCCGGGGTTCTGGATGCGGGTCGGACGCCGCGACAATCTCGACTCCGTCGATCACCGCAAGGTTCATTGCGTGCTCGATTCCCATCATGCCCGTGCCAATAAGTCCGTAACCGATCGTCATAATCTCGTCCTGACTATACAATCTCGAAGTGCTTCGGCCACCCGCCGGCTAGCTTCCCACCATCTTTGCTGACAATGCTCCCTCCCATGAGCACCACTGCAACCGACCTGTCGGGAAATCTGCCGCGTCTCGCCGGTTTCAACGCCTTGCAGATGACTCTGTTTCCGGTCGCGATCATCACCCTCTACCAGAACCGGGAATTGGGACTGGATATGAGCGAGATCCTGCTCCTCCAGGGTATTTTTGGTCTCGCTATGGTCCTCGCCGAATTTCCTTCCGGCTATATCGCGGATCGGATTGGTTATCGGCGCACCCTGATGGTCGCTGCGGGACTCGGAGTTTCAGGCTGGTCGGCTTATCTCTTGGCAAGCGACTTCACGGGAATCCTTGTGGCCGAACTTATCCTCGGTCTCGCAATGGCACTGATTTCAGGTTGTGACTCCGCCCTGCTCTATGAATCTCTGATCGCCATGCGGCAGGAGTCCGCATTCACAAAGTGGATGGGGCGCATCCGTTTTGCCGGTCAGGGTGCGGAGGGTACAGCAGCTCTCGCGGCGGGCGTCCTCTATACGCTATCCCCGACGCTGCCTTTTCTCTTGCAGATTCCGGTTTGGATCGCCGCTTTCGGCGTAGCGTTCTCTCTGACCGAACCTGCTCGCAGCGCACAGCCCCGAGCCGAACACGGTGAACGAATCCGCAAGATCACCCGAGAGGCCCTCATTGAAAACCGGGGGCTCCGCGCAATCATTTTTCTGATTATCGTGCTTGGCTTGTGCTCCTTTATTCCGGTCTGGATCATCCCGCTCTACGCAGAAGCTGCCGGTGTGCCGGCGGCCTGGATCGGCGTGCTGTGGGCGGTGGCGAACTACACTGTCGCCCTGACCGCGCTCACGAGTACCAAGGCCGATAAATTTCTCGGCACGCAACGGCTCGCGCTTGTCGGCGTCGCTCTGGCTGCTGTCGGCTACGCCGGTCTCTCTCTCGTTCATGCCTGGTGGGGCTTCGTCTTCTACTTCTTTCTGACCGCCATTCGCGGGCTGGTCGCGCCGGCTCTTCACCACGTCGAGCAACGGATGATTCCGTCAGACGATCGAGCGGCTTTTCTTTCGCTGAGAAGCCTTCTTTTCCGTCTCAGCTTTTTCGTTCTGGGCCCATTGGTGGGCGCCAGCATCGATCGGTCCGGTTTCCACGCAACATTGCTCGGGGTGGGTATCCTTCTTGTCCTCGCCACGTCAGTCGCCTGGCTTCATGCAAGGCCTTATGTGAATCGCATCACTCCATGACCCCCGCTCCATCCGGAAATGCCAATCCCGAGGCAAGCGTTCTGGGTGCCTGCGGTTTTCCATCGATGAATTCAATCACACGGTAGCTCCCAGCGAGGCGGCCAGGACCGATCCCGGTTTCGCTGACCCGAATTCCGAGGTCCGCATAGAAGAGTCGACCCGAGCGATCGACAGCAATTCCCATCGGTGTGCCTGTACTAAATGGTACCGGGCCAAGAGTCTCCCCCGCAGGGGGCTCCAGAATCCGTCGAATAAAATCGCCAGAGAAATCGTATTCTGCGATCACCCCATTAAAGACACTTGAGACGTAGAGGGAATCCCTGGCCGATGGCGCGACCGCGTTCGGAGTCGGCGAGTTCGGGTTCGCCACGATAAAGTTCTCTCGCTGGACGCGATCGGCCAATGGCGCTCCGGTCGCATCCAGCCGGCCGCATCCACCCGAGGCTTGATTCGATGTCGGATAGGGCGGGTCAAAACGAAAGACACCTGCCGTTTCCCTCGCACTGGCGACATAGGCGCGGTCCTGATCATCCACAAAGATGCCGCCCGCGGTGCCAATGCCGATATCAAGCTTGCAATAGCTCACCGAATCTCCGTCAAAAGGCGGAAACCAGATGATCAACTGGCCAGTCGGGGGCCCCGAGGACTGATTCCCCACATCCGTGGTCAGAAGCCGACCGTCTTTCAGAAAACCGCAACCATAGGGTTCGGGTTGGCTCCGCGATTCCTGATAGGTCGGTGTCAGCTTTCCGACGCGAGTCGCCGAGAGCTCCCCAACCCGTCTTCCGGCGAGCTGAAAGAATCCATACCCGGCAGGCGGTGTCGGCTGTCCCGTATCCTCCCCGGCAATAAACCGCCCCGAGCCATCCGGCTTGAAACAAATCTGTCCGTTGATGTCCCAGCCACCGGGATCCTCCGAGTATCGCTCAATCACCGTCTGGACCGCCCATGGCTCCCGCGTTTCGTATGCCAGCAGCCGATTTCCCTCGGCGCCAAAAGCAATCGGCTGACGCTCCTCGCTATCGCCACATCCGCAGGCAAGGATCGCGACAAGGCCTGCCACGCCAGCGAATCGGATTCCAAAATGATTCTGCTTCATGAACGTTCTCCTGTGGTTGCTCCTGTCGGATTCGCTTGAGTCGCGCCAGTGCGGTTCTTGATAGTCGTCCCTTCCTCGAGGCCCGTGATCGGCTCCAACTTTTCGCATTGGCTGCGACGGCATTGCCCCGCATCATCTCGAATGACACACGGCGTGCCATCGGGAAGGACTTCGTAGCGACACCCGGACGCGGTCACGCGATCGACCGTGCATTGGTTCTCGTCTTCACAAATGCGTTCCGCCACCAGACAAAATCCTTCTTGACACAATCCACCGAAAGCACCAACAGAACAGTCGACCCCATTCGCTTTCCGAGGATGTCGACAGATGCCACCCTCTCTAGGCAGATCCTCGGTGCATGTATTGCCGTCGTCGCAGACGCCACCCTCGGGGCAACCCTCCGTTCCGCTCAGGCAAAACGCGGAGATCGGGTTCGGCAGAAGAGAAGTCAAAAAAGCGATACTCGCTGGAGATCCTCCACGAGCACCCGTGCCCGACCCGACGAAAAGCACGCCGTCCGCAACCACCGCTGGCGAAGAAACCGGTCCGCTGACCGGAAGCCGGTTGAGAACCTCGCCCGTCTCCGCATCGTAGAGGAAAACGGAACCGCCGAGCGACCCCGCCATCATCACGCCGGGAATGGCTGAGGTTGGCGCATAACTCGGCATCGAATCGGGGCTCGCCCAGAGAATCTCTCCATCGGAACTATCCACCGCAAAGGCGGCCGGTAGCTGCGGCGAACTCAGGTCCGTGCCGATCGCCGTACTGATATAAATACGTCCATCGAGCACCGCCGAACTCGCAATGATTCCTCCGATATCGCCACCTGGAACCACTTGCGTCTGCCAATAGGGCTCGATCTTCCCGGTGAGCTCATTTTCTCCGTCCCGATCGAGGAGATAGTAGAAGCCATTTTTCTGACCGTAGCCAACCACCTCGCGCTTCTGCCCTTCAATCTCTGCGGTGAAGAGATTCGGCACCGCACCAATCGCCAGATCCTCATTATCGACTTCATAGGCGCGCCATTTCCACCGAGGCTTTCCTGTGTCGAGGTCCAGAGCAAAGAGGGCCTCATCATAGGGTGGCATCGGGGGTTCGGGGTCCGAAGTCTCGGGGTCATAATCGGTGTCACAGTTGCTCGACGTGGCATAAAGAAGACGTCGCGTCGGATCGATCGCCGCCGACGACCAGACGTTGCCACACGCAACACCGGTCCTGTCGAACCCGCAGCCCTCGCGCGTTGAGAGGAAGTCGTCGGCGAGACCGAGTGCGCTCGCGGAATGGTAGCCATCAAAGCGACGCACCTCGTCATTCGGATCGGGACGGCAATGAGCGCCGGTGACAACATCGAAGTACCAGCGCAGCGTCCCGTCACGCGCGTCGACGGCATAGAATCCGCCCTTACCGTCCCCGAAGTCATTGATGTCCATTCCAAAATAGACAAGCCCCTCAAAAACTGCCGGTGAGGAAAGTATCTCGTTCCGTTCCTCCAGAAAACCGCAATCCGTACAGCCGGTTCCTGCATCAAACTCCCAAAGAAGCTCTCCGGTTGCCGCCTCCAGAGCATACATCGTCATGCCGCCCGCCACGAAAACTCGTC
>DLYX01000395.1:5967-6626 GCA_003447545.1 Deltaproteobacteria bacterium
CCGGTTGCCCCCCCCAGAGCATACATCGTCATGCCCCCCGCCACGAAAACTCGTCGTCGTCCATCGATATCCGCTACGGCCGCCGATCCTGCGTTGGGGAAGGAAGCGCCCGGGTGCGGCTTGAACCGATAGCTCCAGACCAAAGATCCGTTATCGGCACGCAGGGCGTAAAAGTTTCCATCCCACGAAGAGATGAAGACCATCTTGACGCGCGTGCCGTCGGGGAACTCCACCCAGGCGACGATCGGCGATGCCGTAACGACAGCACCCGTTGTGAAGCGCCAGAGCGGAACGAGACGGTCGACATTCTCCCGGGTCAGAATCGCTTCATCCGCGCGAGAAAAGTTGCGCGCCAGACTGCCGCCATAGGTCAGCCACTCCCCCGGTGTCGGCTTTTCCACGTCCACCGCAATGCTTTTCTGACAGCCCGGAATCAGACCGAGAAGCAACAGGAGGGTAAAGCAGATTTTTGCCAGCCTCACGCACAATCGCATGGGAGAACCCTGCGGCGTTTTTCCAATCTTGTAAAGCAGATCAAGGTCGCGCGCCCGAAGGCGTCGGGGAAGACCGGGAAACTCGTCTAACCTTCGAGCAATACCTCGAGAATCCCATCCCAGAGCGCCACCCGAGCCTCGAGTGCAGCGACTGCTGCCTGCGCT
>DLYX01000373.1 GCA_003447545.1 Deltaproteobacteria bacterium
CATCCAGACGCGCGGCATGTTCTTCCTCGGCGCAAGTCTTGTCATCGCGAAGGGCCTGCATACGGTGGGTGGTTTCGGACCATGCATCACGAAGCTCGAATCTCGACATCGCCACCAACGCCTCGGCATCCTTACGGATCACGACCTGATCATCCGACCGGAGGCCACCCAACTCGTGGACAAGTTCGTCAATTCCTTCGCGAGCAGCCACTGCCCGCACCCGCGCCAGGTCGCTCCGGCGGACCTGCACCACAGCGCCAAGCTCTTCGTTGAACAGCGCTGCAAACGAGTCCAAGCCAAGGCCGGCAAGATCAATCTCGAGACCAACGCCGCCCGCAAACGACATCTCCAGCAGAGTGGCCGCAAGTCCGCCGTCCGAGCGGTCATGGTACGCCTCGAGAATTTCTTCGCCGGCAAGCTCTTGAATCAAGCGGAAAAACCGCAGCAAATTCTCGGGGTCATCCAGATCCGCCGGATCCGCACCCAACGTCTCGTAGACCTGCGCGGCGATCGAACCACCAAGCCGGTTGCGGCCACCGCCCAAATCAATCAGCAGCAAAACCGAGTCTTCGAGTCCGGAATTCAGCTCAGGGGTCAAGCTGCGCCGGACATCGAGAACCCGCACGAATCCGGTCGCGATCAGCGATAACGGTGCGGTGACGCTGCGCGGCTCACCCTCTTCCTCCCAGACCGTCCGCATCGACATCGAATCTTTGCCCACCGGGACTGCGATTCCCAATGCGGGGCAGAGCTCAAGCCCGACGGCCCGAACCGCATCATGGAGACCGGCGTCCTCACCCGGATGCCCTGCCGGTGCCATCCAGTTGCAGGAGAGTCGAATCTCACCGAGCGAAAGCATTGCGCAACTGGCCAGATTGGTCACCACCTCACCGATCGCCAGCCGAACGGAGGCTGCCGGGTCCAGAAGCGCGACAGGGGTTCTCTCCCCACAGGCCATCGCTTCCCCGGTGAAGGTATCGAAACTGGTGGCAGTCACGGCGGCATCCCCGACGGGCACCTGCCAGCGGCCGACCATTTGATCGCGCACAATCAGTCCACCGACCGTGCGATCACCGATACTGATCAGGAAAGTCTTGTCGCCAACCGCAGGATGCCGGAGCACCCGCAACAATGTCTCCTCGAGGTCGCGTTCCTCTGTCTCGAAATCGTCCGGCCGGAAAGGCAGTCTATGAGCTTCCCGGCGCATGCGCGGCGGTTTCCCCAACAAGACCGAGAGCGGAAGGTCGATGGGCGTATCGCCGAAATGTCGATCGGTCAGTTGCAGATGTTCCGCCACGGTGGCCTGCCCTACTGCGGCAAATGGCGCTCTCTCTCGCTCGCAGATTTTCGCGAACTCCGCGAAACGATCTTCGGCGATCGCCAGCACGTATCTCTCCTGAGCCTCATTACACCAGATCTCCAGAGGCGAGAGACCGGGCTCCGCATTGGGCACTTCGCGAAGCTCGAAAACGCCTCCACGACCCCCGTCATGAACCAACTCCGGGAGCGCATTGGAAAGCCCGCCAGCACCGACATCGTGAATGAAGAGGATCGGGTTCTCGGCACCGTATGCGGTGCAGCGATCGATCACTTCCTGGCAGCGCCGTTCCATCTCGGGATTGCCGCGCTGCACGGATGCAAAATCGAGGTCTGCCGCACTCGTGCCCTGAGCCATCGACGAGGCGGCGCCCCCACCCAGGCCGATCAGCATTGCGGGGCCACCAAGCACCACAATCCGCGACCCGGCCGGAAAGCTCTCCTTGGTTTCGTGGCCCGGACGAACATTCCCGAGACCGCCCGCCAACATGATCGGCTTGTGATAGCCCCTGACCTCGCGTCCCGCAGGGCCCGGTGCCTCCTCGCAAAAAGTACGAAAATAACCGGCCACATTCGGGCGACCGAACTCATTATTGAAAGCAGCGCCTCCGATCGGACCTTCCAGCATGATTTCCAAAGGAGACGCCATCCGGTGGGGGCGGCCGAAATCCTTCTCCCATGGCTGTTCGGCCCCCGGGATCCGAAGATGAGAGACCGAGAATCCGGTCAGTCCGGCCTTCGGTCGGGCGCCCAGACCGGTTGCACCTTCGTCACGAATCTCTCCACCCGAACCAGTAGCGGCGCCCGAAAAGGGTGCGATCGCGGTCGGATGATTATGCGTCTCGACCTTCATCAAAATCGAGACCGGTTCCTCGTGCGCGCGATAGACGTGATCGCTCGGATCGGCAAAGAAGCGCCCCCCCGTGGCGCCCACCATCACCGCCGCATTATCGGAATAGGCCGACAAAATTCCCTCGGGCGATTGTTTGGTGGTATTCCGAATCATCGCAAAGAGTGATTCCTCTTGCGCCTCACCGTCAATCACCCAATCCGCATTGAAGATTTTATGCCGGCAATGTTCCGAATTGGCCTGCGCAAACATCATCAGTTCGACATCCGTCGGATTGCGCGCAAGGCCGGCAAAGCTGTCGACCAGATAATCAATCTCGTCATCCGCCAGCGCGAGTCCCAGAGAGCCATTCGCCCGAACCAGAGCCTCCCGGCCCTCCCCGATCAGATCGACCGTTCCGACAGGCGCCGGCGCGCCCTGTTCGAAAAGTGCAGTCGCGGCGTCGAGACGGTCAAAGACGGCCTCCGTCATGCGGTCATGAAGGTGAACAGCAACAGCCGCAACGGAAACGGGCTCCGTGGATTCGATAAAATAGGCCACCCCGCGCTCCAGTCGGCGGACCTGCGCCAACCCGCAAATATGAGCGATATCGGTGGCCTTCGAGGACCAGGGCGAGATTGTGCCCGGGCGCGGCACTACGAGCAGCAACTCGCTCGCATCTGCGGTCGGCTCGCCCGAAGCATGAGCACTGCTGCCCGCTCCGTCGGAGCGAGGGCCATAGCGCAGCAGAGCGGTCAGGACTTCCTCGTCGCGGGCCGAGAGCTCGCCCTCAACATCGACGAAATGCACAAAGGCAGCTTCTCGAATGCGGACCCCGGGCAAACTATCAGCGAGGGCCGCATTGCGGCTTGCCAGTCGGGCCGGCGAAAAAGCCGACGAACCTCGGAGGGTGAGCATCTGCACTTGTATTATCAAACCGACAGCAGCCTGCCAGAAGCTCGCAGGCCTAATTTTCGGCGCTCCGACCCCCGGACCACTTCCCGGGAGTGCAGCGGGCGGCTACAACCATTTTGTGAGCTGGCAGAAGGAAGTCGATCGGATCGAAGAACAACGGCGTCTGGCAAAGGAACTCGGTGGTACGGAGGCCGTTGCCCGACAGCATGAACGCGGTCGCCTGACGATCCGGGAGCGGATTGCCGGGATCACGGATCCGGAAAGCTTCGACGAAATCGGCCCCATCGCCGGCCACGCCGATGTCGACGAGGAGGGGCATCTGGTCTCGTTTGCCCCCGGCAACTTCGTCCTCGGGACGGGGCGGGTGGACGGGCGACTCTGCGTGATCGGCGGGGAGGATTTCACCCAACGCGGAGGATCTCCAACTCCCGCCGGACTCCGAAAAAGCGTCTATTCGGAAGATCTGGCGCTCGAGCTTCGCTTGCCTCTGGTTCGTTTCCTCGAGGGAGGCGGTGGTAGTGTCGCCGGCACTTCGGGCAAAAAGGGGGGGGCTGCGCGCGGCGACCCTGTCTACGCCCGGCACCGATTTGTTTCCATGGCACAGGTCCTGCGCGAAGTGCCTGTTGTCTCCGCAGGTGTCGGCGCGGTTGCCGGGCTGCCTGCGGCCCGGCTCGCAGGTTCACATCTTTCGGTGATCACCGAAAAAACCGCACAAGTTCTTGTGGCGGGGCCGGCTCTCCTCGAAAGAGCGCT
>DLYX01000473.1 GCA_003447545.1 Deltaproteobacteria bacterium
AAAGCGGCCCTCGCGGAGTTCCAGACCTACGTGGCGAACAAGCGCACGGAGATCGAGGCGGACCAGAAATCCCTCACCACGCTTCAGGAAGACATTGAGCGCAAGGCTGTCGTGATGAATGAGGACGAGAAGCGCAAGCTCGTTCGTGAGTTCGAAGACAAGCAGATTGACTTCCGACGCAAGGTGGAAGAGGCGCAGGTTGATCTCCAGGCACGCCAGCAGTCCGTCTACAACGAACTTGGCGGCAAGGTGAAGCAGGAGGTGCTGAAGCTCGGCACCAGTGGCGGCTATACCGCAATTCTTGATTCGGGAGCAGCGCTCTATTCGGATTCGGCTTCGGATGTGACGGATCAGATCATCAAGGCGTTCGACGCCAATAATGGATAAGTGAGGGCAGGCCCTTGTCGGGCATTGAACATTTGCCAATCGAGCTGCTTCCTCATAAATACCCCTTCCTCCTGATCGACAGGGTGGTTGAGGTAGAGCCGGGGAAGCGGCTTGTGGCGCTCAAGAATATCACTCGGAACGAGCCGCAATTCAGCGGTCATTTTCCGGACCGACCGATCATGCCGGGAGTGCTTCTCTGCGAAGCGATGGCACAAGCCGGGGGGATGCTGGTCCATGGTACCGTCAACGATGGTTTCGATATCGACCGGGCGGTTCAGGAGCTGTTCCTTGTCTTGACGACTCTGGAGCATGTTCGTTTTCGCCGGCAGGTCGTGCCGGGGGATCAAGTTCGTGTGGAAGTGGAACTGGTGCGCAAGCACCGACCTCTCTGGAAACTCAAGGGTCGTGCGACGGTCGAGGGTCAAGTCTGCGCACAGGCGGAGTTTTCGACCGTCGAGATCGATCCTTCAATTACACCCGGCGGTCCCGAGAAACCGACCTCGGTGGACATCCATGAAACCGCAGTGGTCGCCAAGGGCGCCGAGCTCGAGGCGGGTGTTGTTGTCGGTCCATACTCGATTATCGGCGCCAACGTTCATTTGGGGCCCGACGTTCGGGTGGAATCCCATGTGACGATCGATGGTCATACCACCATCGGTCGGGAAAGTGTGATCTCTCCCTATGCGAGCGTGGGTTCCGTCCCGCAGGACTTGAAGTTCCACGGCGAGGATTCGCGATTGGTGATCGGTGAGAGAAACCGGATTCGCGAGTCGGCGACTCTGAGCATCGGTACCGAAGCGGGTGGCATGGAAACCACTGTCGGGAACGACAATCTCTTCATGAATTTCAGTCACGTGGCGCATGACTGCAAGGTCGGTGACAACTGCGTTCTGGCAAACGGCGCGCAGGTGGCCGGCCATGTCTCGCTGGAGGACCGCGTCATTGTTTCGGGACTCGCTGCGATCGCTCAGTTTATCCGCGTGGGCGAATCGGCTTTTCTCGGCGGTGGCTCGATGGTCGTGAAGGATATTCCTCCGTTTTGTCTGGCCAGTGGCGATCGGGCCCGCCTGGTCGGTTTGAATGTGGTCGGCCTCGAGCGGCGCGGTTTCGCGGCCGAGGAGGTGTCGGCCTTGAAGCAGGCTTATCGTGTCTTGTTCCGCTCCAAACGGGTGCTCAAGGAAGCGCTAGCGGAGGTGCGGCAGGACATGGCGGCATGGCCGCGGGCCATTCAGTTGGTCGAGTTCGTGGAGGCCTGCGAGCGCGGCGTGACGCGCCCCTAGGCCGTATTCGTGGGAGAAACCAAGCTCGCCTTGATAGCCGGAAACGGCGTTTTCCCGGTTCTGGTTGCCCGCGGGGCTCGGGCCTGCGGTGTGACGGTGGTTGCCGTTGCCCACAGAGACGAGACCGATCCATCGATCGAGGACGAGGTGGATTCGTGCACCTGGGTCAAGGTCGGTGAACTCGGTCGAACGATCCGAACGTTCGTCGCGGCGGGCTGCGACCATGCAGTGATGGCGGGAGGCATTGGCAAGGTGCAGGCGCTCAGTTCGGTACGACCGGACTGGCGGGGTGCCGCATTTCTTTTGCGCATGCGCACCTTGCAGGACGATCGCTTGTTGCGAGGGATCGCCGAGGAAATCGAAAAGGAAGGCATGCCTGTCGTGTCTTCAACCAGATATTTACCCGACCTCGTGCCGACTCCCGGGAACCTGACGAAAAAAAAGCCCTCGGCGAGTCAGATTCGGGACATCGAATTCGGACGCCGGGTTCTTGCGGCGACCGGACCCTTCGAAATTGGCCAAACCGTCGTGGTCAAGGACGGTCTGGTCTTCGCGCTCGAGGCGGTGGAAGGGACCGACGCCGCGATTCGGCGGGGGTCGGAGCTCGCGAGCGGCGGTGCTGTGGTGGTGAAGGCCGCGAAGCCGGAGCAGGACCTCAGATTTGATGTGCCCGCGATTGGTCCCGAGACCATTGCTCTGATGAAGGAAGTCAATGCTTCTGTTCTTGCGGTCGAGGCGGGAAGAACCATTATTCTGGAACGGGACACGGTGCTTGCGGCCGCCGAGGCCGCCTCCATTCGGATTCTGGCATTTGATGCGGAGAAGGATTCATGAGTTCGAATAAAGCGCGCGCGGCCGTGGTTGGCACCGGTCATCTGGGAACCTTCCATGCCGAGAAGTATGCGGCTATCGAAGCCTGTGATCTCGTCGGCGTTGTCGATGTGGACCACGAGCGCGCACGCGCTTTGGCTGATCGTCTTTCCTGCAAGGCTTTTTCGTCGCCGATGGATTTGGTCGGCAAGGTGGACTGCGTGAGTGTTGCCGTTCCGACCACGCTGCATCGCTCTGTTGCCGGCGAACTTCTCGAGGCAGGAGTGGATTGTCTCGTGGAAAAACCCCTGGCTGCGAGCGGTGCCGAGGCCGACGAGTTGGTGGCCCTCGCGCGAGAGCACGGCTGCA
>DLYX01000291.1 GCA_003447545.1 Deltaproteobacteria bacterium
ATACGCCTGTCGACCATGGCGGACCTCAAGGGATGTCGGATCGTTTCCGAGGCTTTGGCCGGCAGCCTGAGCAATGAGGACTACGCCAACTACCTGACCAACGTATACCATTATGCCCGTTTCAGCCCCGTTATCATGGCGGCTGCGGCAGCCCGCTGCTGTACGGAGAACGAAGGCCTTGCAACGTATTTGCTGCGGCATTCCCTTGAAGAGCAGGGGCATGAAAAATGGGCTCTCGCAGACCTCGAGAAACTCGGCGTCTCCGGGGAAACCGTCGTCCGGGCGCGCCCCACCCTCGCCTGTGCGGCACTGGTTGGCTACGTCCACGATTTGGCGACGTCCGGAAACCCCGCCGCTATCATGGGTTGGATGTATATCCTCGAGGCTGTCGGGGCGGATATCGGCTCCGAGGTGGGCGCGAAGCTGAGCGAAAACCGAGGGGGCGTATTGGCTCCCGTACAATTTGTAGCGGGGCATGGAGCGGCTGATGCGAGCCATTTCGAGGATATAAGCCGAGCCATCGAGGGTCATATCCAGACTCCTGAAGATCGGAGAGACGTCTGCGAAGCGACTCGCGTAGTCTCGTATCTGTACACGACAATGTTCCGACAAGTGGGAAACGAGCAGGCCGGATGGGCGTGGTCATAGGTCCAGCGAAGACGCCCCGAGAGATTTCGGAAATCTGCGAACTCCGCTACCGCGTCTACGTCGAGGAGTTGCAAATCCCGACCCCCGAGGCCGATCACGAGTCCCGATCTATCCGGGATGTGATCGAGGAGAACAGCCTCTCCTTCGGTGCCTGGAAAAATGGGGAAGCGATCGGCTCTCTGCGGGTGACCTGCCTTGCCGACCTTCCGGAACCGCAGAAGATTCTATCGCGCCTCCATATGCACCCGGCTCTGGCCGGCTTCGGCATGGACGCCCTCTGCACGACGAGCCGATTCATGCTCGATCCCCGGAATCGCAATGGACGATTGATCTATCCTTTGATGAAGGTCGTGTACGACTATATGCGCCAACGCGAAATCCGGCTGAATTTCGGGGACTGCAGCCCTCACCAGCTCCCCTTTTATCAGCATTTGGGCTTCCGCAATTACGAGAGAGGGTTTGATGATCCGGCTTACGGTTACAAGTTGCCACTCCTCATGCTGCTCGGCGATCGACAGGAACTTTTGCGGCGTCGGACGCCGCTCGCTCGAGCTGCTGCAAACTACCTCGACGACAATGAGGTCATCGCGTGGTTCCACGAAATGTACCCGGGAGCGGGACCGGCGCTAACCGGGACAGAGCTCGGACCCGGCGGCATGAGACCTCGGGTGGAACAGCGGCTGGGCTCCGGGGTCGCGAACAGTTGCGCTATTTTTCGTGGCATGGGAGATCGCGAGATAGACCAGATTCTCGACCAGTCCACAATCTTTCGGATCTGCACCGGCGACCGGGTCGCCAGACGCGGAGAGCCCGCCAAATCAACGTTCCTCCTCGTCGCAGGTGAGGCAACATCGATCCAGGGGGACCGAAAATTTCCCGTTCAGCCCGGCGATCATTTTGGACAGAATGGATCGTTTGAAAAGTACCGCCATTCGGAAACCGTCATTGCCGATATGCCGTGCGTTGCTGTGGCGATTCCCGCGGAAGTTTTCGGAAAAATGCGTCGCCAGGCACCTGCTGCAGCCGCCCGACTGGAGAAAAATCTCGGACAGCCACTGACCGCTCAGCGAAAGCGAGAAAATCTCTTTGCTGCCGGCACCGGAGCCTGAGCGCTGGGCTCGGAGGAAAGCAGAGGCTCCGCCCGAGCGTTTCGCCTGAGGGCCGGGGTACGCCCCTTTTCGATCGGGCTGCTTACCGCATGTCTGTTTTTTCTCCTGGCCCGGCTGGCGACTCTCCTGTCGCAAAATACGCTCTGGTCGGAAATCTCGTTCGCCGCCAGCTTCGCGGCCCTCTTCGTGATCGGATCCCTGCTTGACTGGCGGCGCCTGACGGGCTCATCCAAACGACTGCTATTCGGCGCGATCGCAGCAACTCTCAGCCTGCCTCTCCTCTGGCTCTTTCTTGGATGGGTGCTCCCCCGAGCCGCGCCCTATCTCCCGAAACTCGATAGCTGGCCCAGCACCCTGCTCTGGATCTTCGGCGTTCATACCCTCCTCCTGCTGCCGGTGGCGCCCCTTCTGGGGGCGACCCTTTCCCGGACCAGACGAGAGGCCGAATCCAGCGGGCCCGTTTTCGCAGGTTTTCTTGTCGGCGCTCTGGCCGCGATGCCTTGGCTGCAAGCAGCCTTTGCCTGGCAATTTGGGACTCTCCAAATCTTTCCGGCGACAGCCGCCATTGCGTTGGCCATCGAGACAACCCTTCCCCCACGCAAGCGCACGCTGATTTTCCTCCTGCTTTGCGTCGGGCTCAGCGCCTTATGGCCCCGCTCGCTGCTCAGCGGGAGCCTGCAAGATCGATTCGGTACGCTTCTCGCGCTCGCGGACGAGGCGCCCGGGATAGCGATGGTCACCGATGATGCCAATCGGGGACGGCTCCTGCGCGGACCCGACGGCCGCGCGATATACGCGGAAGCTCTGGCGCAAGAGGATCGATTTTTGGCCCATCTGCCATTGATCCTCCAAGGCCAGCCAAAGCGAATGCTCTTTCTCGGCCGAGGCAGCGGCCAACCAATCGCCGCCGCGGGCACGCATTCGGATCTCGAAATCTTCGTTCGCGACCGACTCGGCGAACCCGCCCATTTGACGAGTTGGTTTACCGACAAGTCGGCGGCGCCAATCACGCCCCGGACAGAGACCGCAGCGGCATGCTCTCCCGTCTCGGGAGGCCCTTTCGACGTCATTCTCCTCCAACCGCCGATGGTCACCTCGCAAGCCTTTGCCGCGTGTCTCTCGCAATCGTTTCTCGACTCGATCGCTGAAGCTCTGGCTCCCGACGGGCTCTACGCCGTGAAAATTGATCCGGGGACCCTACCCGTCGAGGAATTGGCTCTGGTTATGTCGGAGCTGACAACGGAGTTCCTCGACGTGACGATCTGGGCCGGCCAGCCAGCCTCGCGATGGATCGCCATTGCCAGTAAACAGCCACAGAGCGTGACCCTCGCTTCCTTGCGCGCGTTTTGGCGGAACCCGAAAACCGGTGCGAGTCTGCGCGCCGCCGGGCGCCCGACGCCATTTCACCTTCTTGCCGACTTCCTGATGCCACGAACGAAAGTGCAGAAATTCACCGAAACCTTCCGGAAAAAGGGGACCAGCGCCGCGGAGCTTCCCGCACGAACCGCGCAAAAACCCGGCAGCCATTTCGGCTTCGCTGCGGCAACATCTGACGACTGGACGGTCGCCGTCCTCGGCGGAGAGGCGATTCTTCCGGAAGCTTTTGGAAGAATCTTTGCGCAAATTGAGCGCGCCGAGACCTGGCGCGAACCAAGATTATCAATTCTCGACCAGCCATCTGCGGCCGGACTCTCCGGAGCGGAGATCGAGGAGATTATCCGGAATTTGCGCTCGCCCCCCATCGAGCAAGGGAGGACGGGACGAGCCGATTAGAGAAAATTTCAGCTTATGGAGACAGCTGTGAAAAAAAATCTGCTTGCGGCCGCTCGATCTTTGTTTGCGACAGCGATTGCAAAACCGTTGTGAAAACAATTGCTTGAAGGATAGCCCCGACGAAAAACCGGCCAAATTCGAGAGAATTTTGCCCAGATCGTCGGCAATAGAAAAAATAGACTTTCCCGCAGCCCTGCCGATAGGGAATCTTGTGGGCTCTTAAACCTGCGTCGCAGGTATCACTGTTCAAGTATGTTCCCCGGAGGTTCCGTAAAATGAAAAAACCCGTCGTCATTATTCCCTCGATCCGCACGATCGAGGCCGACCGCATCGCCGCGATTCCCGAGGATGTCGATATTTTTGTCGTCGATGACTCGGACGGCAATATCAAGAAATCTCGCGACAAAATGACGGTCTTCACCTACGACGACCAGCGGGAAGTCATGGGTAAGGATTATGATCTAATCCCCCACAAGACTGCGGCGTGCCGCAACTTCGCGTTCTATTACGTCTACAAACACACCGACCATGACGTCGTGATTACTCTCGACGATGATGTGTTTTGCCCACCCAATTTCATGGACGCGTACTCCTGTGTCGGCACAGAAGGCACCTGGCCCAACGTGGAGGTCGATGGCTGGTACAACACCATCTCCTTCCTCAATGAGTTCGGCGACGATGGGCGCACCATCTATCCGCGCGGCTTCCCATATTGGCTCCGTCATCCCCTCGAAGAGAAATTCACTGAAGTCTCCGGACGCATGACCTGCATCATGGGGCTTTGGAAAAACGTTCTCGACTATGACGGACTGGATAAATATCTGTTCGAGGATTATCGCTCGCTGCGAAACGATGTGAAGCTTGTCGAGCCGCTCCTCACAGTCGGAACGCCAAAGGTTCCCACCAAGTTCTCTTTCTGTGCAATGAACTTCGCTTTCCATCGCGACATGTTGCCGGCAGCCTACCAGATGCCCATGGATCGAGAGATTGCCAAGGGCTATCCGATCTGGAGATTTGACGATATCTGGGCCGGTTATGTGATCGAAGCGCTGGTGCATAAGCGCGGCGGCCAGGACCTGATTGCAGTTGGCGAGCCCGTCGGTACTCACCTCAAAGAAGGCGATCTTCTCAAGGAAGTTCACGGCGAGCATTACGGTCACCTGATGTCACCCTACTTCTACGGCATGATCGATGCGGGAGTGGACGCGGCGCAGCCCGGAACCTATGCGGCCATGTATCAGGACGTATTCGGCTTCCTGGTGAACAATTTCACCAAGGTGGCTGATGATCTTCTCTGCCCGCCGATGTACCGTGAATATTTTCTGGAAACCTTCCAGAGACTGCATCGCTGGTCCGAACTTTTCGATCGCTAGCATTTTCCGGAAGCTGCTTGCGGCCATAGCCCAAGAGGCAGGACACCAGCTTCCAAAAAGAACCGAGGAGGGCCGGAGCGATGACCGCTCCGGCCCTTTTCCTTTTGCGGCAAACTCCTGATTTTGGAAAAGCCCATGAAAATGGGCTTTTCCGTCCTGGTTTGGCCGCGCGATTTGCGGCCGCAAACGTGTTTGGGCAAGTCTTGAAGATCTCGCGGGGATTCCCGTCAAAAAAACATCGTTCAACCAACTGTCCCGAAAAGGAATCGAGAAAAGCATATGATGAAGTTTATCCTCACCACAGCCATGGCATTCGCCCTGATCGTCAGCCCCACGTTTTCATCCGCGGAAGAAGCCGCTCCGGCTGACGACAATCAGAAGACGTTTTACGCTTTGGGCTTTTTGATGAGTGGCAATTTGAAAGCTTTCGATTTGACCCCCGCAGAACTCAAATTCGTGCAGGAGGGCCTAGCCGATGGCGCCAGCGGGAAGGAGCCCGCCGTGGATCCCAATGCGTTCCGTGACCAGTTGCGAACAATTTCGCAGGAGCGCAGCACCGCGCGTGCCGCAAAGGAGAAGGACGCCGGGAAGGCGTATCTTGCCAAAGCCGCAAAAGCACCCGGCGCCGAGACAACAGATTCCGGGTTGATCTTCACCAGCGTCGAGGCCGGGACGGGAGCTCAGCCTGCCGCCACCGACCGCGTCAAGGTTCACTACACCGGGAAACTTCTCGACGGAACCGTATTTGACAGCTCGGTCGAGAGAGGGACTCCGGCAACCTTCCCTCTCAACGGCGTGATTCCTTGCTGGACCGAGGGTGTGCAGAAGATGAAGGCTGGGGGCAAAGCGACGCTGGTCTGTCCCTCGGATATTGCTTATGGCGACCGTGGCGCGCCGCCCAGCATTCAGCCCGGAGCGACGCTGATCTTCGATGTCGAGCTGATCGAAATTGTCGCGCCGGAGAAGG
>DLYX01000060.1:0-2524 GCA_003447545.1 Deltaproteobacteria bacterium
TGGCGTTTGCGGGCGGCGGCGCGGATTTCTTCGGGCTTGCGCAGCTCGCGGCCGACCAAATCTTCGACCTGCGCCATCGTATGATCGAGGTTTTTGGTATCCTCGGGCACGAGGACGATATCGAAGGAAGGACGGTTATCCGCGAGAGGTTGCCCGTGGGTATCCAGAATTCGTCCTCTTGTCGCTGCAATTCTCTCCCACCGAATCCGATTGACGTCGGATCGGTCCTGCCAGTTCTGACCGTCACCGACTTGCAGGGAAAAAAGCCGGACCGCGAGTCCGACGAGAAATCCCAGAACGACCAGCGAGGCAACTCGCGACCGCCTGCGAAGCTCTTCCGGCGGTTCGGGATCATTCAGCTGCATGGATTTTCTTTCGCGCAATCGCCGGGATGTAGAAATCGAGAGCCGAGAACGCCAGAGGTGCGATCAGCAAGGCGAGTGCGGCCTCGATCACCAATGTCCGCAGAACGCCGCCCACAGCAGACCCCATATTCCCCGTCATCGTGAAGTAGGCGGCAAGCGTGGTGACCTCCAGAATGCAACCGAGAATCATGATTGCGAATCTGGTGAAGGGGTTCTGCATCCATAGGCGTCCCGACACAAAATATACCATGGCGAAGACCAGCGTCATGGTAAAGCAGTGCAGGCCCGGAACCGAGCCGGAAACGGTATCGAGCAGGTAGCCCAGCAGGAAGGCGCCGAGGGCCCCCCAAGGTGTGGGCAGACGCAGTCCGATGTAGACAGACAGGATCAGGATCAGGTTCGGCGGCGCGGGCAGAATTCCGAGTCTTCCGAGCAGGGTCGTTTGGGTGACCACGGCAAGAATGCCACAAAAAGCGAGAATCAGTGCGGCGCGCATCCGTCAATCCGCCTCGATGACGGGAACTTCGTCGCGTTTGGGTGCGTCGAGCACCAGAACTTCTGCCAGTTTCCCGAAATCGACTGAAGGCAGAATCTCCGCTGTCTGGAAGAGGCCGCCCGGCGCCGAGCGTACCTCGATGATCCGGCCAAGGGCGATCCCGCGCGGGAAAATCTGATCGAATCCGGAGGTCACGACGGTATCCCCAACCCGCAACTCTTCGTCCGGCTTGATATATTTGAGTCGAAGGCGTCCCTCCGAGCCCCCCTCGAGGATACCACGCGCACGTGAGCGCTGAACCACGGCGTCGACTCCGCTGGCCGGATCCTCCAGAAGCAGCACGCGTGAGGCGTTCGGGCTGGCGGCAACGATTCGCCCCACGACGCCTTCGTGGGCCAGAACCGCCATCCCTGCGGTGATTCCCTGCGAGGTGCCACGGTCGAGTGTCGCGGTATGGAAAAGTGGGCTGGCACCGATACCGGTGACTCGGGCCGCGATCGGCATACCACCGAGGGCTTCCCGCAGATCGAGCAAGGCCGTGAGGCGCTGATTTTCGCGTCGGATCTGTTTGTCGGCATCGGCCGCACGCTCCAATGTGCGTACCCGATTTCGGAGCCACTCCCGCTCTTCGCGGACGCCGACCAGATCCACATAGGAACTCCAGGCCTCTCCGAGTCGTCGTGTCACGGCGCCGGAAAGGCTCGCAACTGGCGTGACCGCTTCGAGAAAAATCACGCCCAGCGGGTCCACGCGGCGCTGGCCTCGCGTATTGACCATCAACAGGGTCAACGAGATCAGAAGCAGGCCTGCGGTTGTGACCAGCACTGCGTGCTGCCGGAGCCAGCTCACAACTGGCTACTCGATGGTGACGTCTTTGAGAAGACTCAGCTCGTCGAGTACTTTTCCCGCGCCGACGGCAACGGCGGTCAGCGGATCCTCGGAGGTCATGATGGGCAGGCCGGTTTCCTCTCGGAGGAGAATGTCGAGATTTCGCAGGAGTGCGCCACCTCCGGCCAGCACGATACCCTTGTCGACGATATCCGAGGCCAACTCGGGGGGGCAGCGTTCCAGGCCAATTCGAACGGCCTCGACAATTTGGTTGATGGTCTCGAGCAGGGAATCACGGATTTCTTCATCCGAAATCTCGACTGTTTTGGGTACGCCTGCGACGAGGTCGCGACCCTTGATTTCCATCGTCTGAATTTCATTGGAAGGGTAGGCCGAGCCAATGGTGATCTTGATCAACTCGGCGGTACGCTCACCAACCAGAAGATTGTACTTCCGTTTGATGTACTGAATGATCGCCTCGTCCATCTTGTCGCCGCCCACACGGACCGATCGAGAAAAGACGACCCCGGAAAGGGAGATGACGGCGACCTCTGTGGTGCCGCCCCCGATGTCCACGATCATATTGCCGGTCGGCTCGGTGATCGGCAGGCCCGCTCCGATGGCGGCTGCCATGGGCTCCTCGACGAGATAGACCTCTCGGGCCCCAGCAGACTCGGCGGCTTCCCGGACGGCGCGCTTTTCGACCTCGGTGCAGCCGAAGGGCACGCAGATGATGATCCGGGGCCGAATCAGAGATTTTCGTTTGTGGATCTTCTGAATGAAGTACCGCAACATCGCTTCGGTGATCTCGAAATCGGCGATCACGCCATCTTTC
>DLYX01000060.1:2827-3252 GCA_003447545.1 Deltaproteobacteria bacterium
AATCGGCGATCACGCCATCTTTCAGGGGGCGAATGGCGACAATATTCCCGGGCGTTCGCCCCAGCATGCGCTTGGCTTCAGCTCCGACCGCCAGAACCCGGCGTCCGCTCCGGCTCTCTTTTTGCATCGCCACCACCGAGGGTTCGTTGCAGACGATGCCTTCTCCCTTGAGATAAATGAGGGTATTCGCCGTGCCCAGATCGATCGCAAGGTCGACCGAGAACCATCCCAGCAGCGAATCGAAGATCATTTAGGCCCTGTACCCCTCATCCATGGAGGTCGCGAAGCGCGACTTGGTTTTGGGTATCAGATGGCCCCCGGGCCAACAAGGGAATCCCGGGGTGGTTGCTACCTTCGCTCTGCATTCGTATCCTCCCTGCATGCTCCATATCGTTCGACAACACGCGCAATCTCTCGGGATCAAG
>DLYX01000060.1:3552-3790 GCA_003447545.1 Deltaproteobacteria bacterium
CACGCGCAATCTCTCGGGATCAAGATTATACTGGGCATCATCGTCGCCGTTTTCGTCTTCTGGGGGGTCGAAGGCGTCGTCAGCGGCGTCAACTCGCAGGCGACAGTGGCTGTGATCGATGGGGCTCCCATCGAGATCAATACCGTGGCTCGTGCCGAGTTCAATCTTCGCCAGGCTTACGAGCGGAACTTCGGGGATCAGCTGACGCCCGAGATCATGACCCAGCTGGACTTACCCG
>DLYX01000139.1:0-1650 GCA_003447545.1 Deltaproteobacteria bacterium
CAGGGCCGCTGGAATACCGGCAAGTTCGTCGGCGCGCGCGGCCACGCCCACCAAGCGCGCCTCGAGAAGACGTCGAGCTTCTTCCATCTCGGCGGCACTTGCCGCTGCCGGAACCCGCACGCAATCGCCCGCGACATAGTGCACATGAGAGAGCGGCTTGGGGAGCAGAAGTCGATCCCAGCTGCGGGACAGAAATCCAAAACTCGTTGCCGAATAGCCAACTGGATAAATCGGCGCACCAGTCGCGCGCGCCAGTTGCAGAATGCCCGGCTTGGCCTTGCAGCGCGGGCCTTTTGGCCCGTCAGGGACGACCACGATATCGAGACCGCGTTCATGCGCCGCAAGCAGGCCCTTCAATCCACCCACCCACCCCCGAGTGCTCGAACCGTGCACGACCTCGATCCCCAGGCGTTCGATCGCCCGAGAGACCAATGCACCGTCGCGATGACGGCTATTCATGATGCAGGCACCGCGACCTCGATAAGCAAAGGGCATCATCGCAAGCCGGCCGTGCCAGAAAGCCAGGATCACAGGCTCCTCAGACGCAAAGCGCGAGAAAAGTTCCTCTTCTCCCTCGAAAGAAGATCGCGTCGTCCAACGCAGGAATTGGAGGACGAGAAAGATGAGCAGACCTCCCATCCAGACGAAAGCTCGTTCCCGGCGAGATCCCGCGGGCAGCAGCCTCACTCGGATGGCTCCGAGAAAAGCTGCTGCTGGTCATGCAAGCGCCGATATTGTCCCCCGAGGGCCAACAAGGCTTCGTGCGTACCCTCTTCCACAATCCGTCCGTCGCTCAAAACAACGATCCGGTCGGCACGTCGGATCGTCGAGAGGCGATGCGCAATCACCAGACTTGTCCGCCCGGTCATCAGATGATCGATCGCTGCCTGCACCAACCTCTCCGATTCCGAATCCAGAGCCGAAGTCGCCTCATCGAGAATCAAAATCGGAGCATCCTTCAGCAAGGCGCGTGCGATGGCCAGGCGCTGTCGTTGCCCGCCCGACAAGGCCACCCCGGCTTCGCCGATTTCCGTGGCGAACCCGGATGGAAGTTTATGAACGAATTCGCTGGCATGCGCAGCCAGCGCCGCAGCCTCGAGTTTTTCAAGACTCGACGCATCCCCACCATAAGCAATATTGGCCCCGACCGTATCGTCAAAAAGAAACGTCTGCTGCGTGACCACACCGATCTGAGCCCGCAGGGATTTCAACGAAACCTCCCGGAGGTCTGTCCCATCGAACAGAATTCGCCCCTCGGTCGGATCATAAAACCTGGCCAGCAAGTCGCTCAGGGTCGACTTCCCGCTGCCGCTCGCCCCCACCAACGCCACGACCTCGCCGCGAGCAATTCTCAAATCAATCCCGCGAAGAGCCGGTGAAGCGACCGCTTCACCTTCCCGCGGGGGATAGGAGAAGGAGACTTTCTCGAAGATCATTTCCCGAGCAAAGGGCTTCACCGCTGGTGCCTCGGGCAGATCCGGGACATCGGTCTCTTCGTCAATAATCTCAAAGACCCGATCCGCGGACCCCATCCCCTGCTGAATCGTCGCATTGACTCGAGCGAGTCCCTTGAATGGGTCGTAGACCAGAATCAGCGCGGCCACGAAGCCCATGAAGGCACCCGTCGTTCGTTCCCCATGAATCACGCTG
>DLYX01000139.1:1928-4418 GCA_003447545.1 Deltaproteobacteria bacterium
CCGAAGCCCATGAAGGCCCCCGTCGTTCGTCCCCCATGAATCACGCTGTAGCCGCCGTACCAGAGGACAGCAGCGATCCCGACCGCCGCGAGCACCTCCATGATCGGTTGGACCAGCGAGCGCGAGCGAGCCGCTTTTACGTAAAACTTGAAGAGACGCTCGTTTTCCGCGCCGAATCGGCTCTCTTCATAATCCTCCATGCCGAAGGCTTTTACGATTCGATTCCCCTGAACCGTTTCCTGAACCAGCGAGGCCAGTCCTCCCAGCGTCTCCTGTCCCTTCTTCCAATATTTCCTGAGCCGCCTCGAGAGACTGAGAACCGGGAGGACCGCCACCGGAAACACGACAAAGGCAATCAGAGCCAGAACCCAATCCATGAGAAAGGCTGCCGTAATCGTCGCGATTAGTGACGCGGTATCGCGCAGGATCACGATCGAAGCTTGCGTAACCGCAGCACTCACCTGTGCGACATCGCTCGTCATGCGCGAGACGATCGTTCCGCTTGGCGTCCGGTTGAAGAACGACAAGGGCAGGTATTGAATCGCTCGATTCAGGTCGGCTCGAAGGTCGGCGATGACCCGCTGACCGACCCACTCCGTTAGATAGCTGCTGGTAAAATTCGCCACGCCGCGGAACACAAAAAGACCGAAAACAGCAAAGGGCATCAGAGTGAGCATCTGTGCATCGCGATTCTCGAAGATATCGTCGTAGATGAAGCGAATCAGAAAAGGCACGGCGCCATTGGTGGCGCTGAACAGAACGGTCGCGAAGAGGGCAACGACGAACCTCGGCCAGACATAGGGCCTGAGATACGCCAGAAGGCGCTTATAGTTGGAACGCTCCGGCATCGGCAGCCTTTGCCTAGCGGATTCGAGGCCCGCGGTCCAAAAGACCACGCAACTGGCTAGACATTCGCGGGCCTGAGCATTTCGATCGCAATGTCGGCGGCGCGGTCTGCAGCCCCCGGGGTTCCTAGCCTTTCACGAACCAAAGCCAGATCTCGACGCATTCTTGCGGAGAGTTCCGGGTCCTCCAGAATCTCGCTGGCAGCAGCCGCCACCCGGTCGACGGTCACCTCGTCCTGCACCAATTCCGGAACCGCCCGACGCTCGAGAATCAGGTTGGGCATGGCGATATGGTCGACCTGCACCAGACGTTTGGCAATGGCGAAACTCAGCGGAGAAAGCTGATAGGCCACCACCATCGGTGTCCCAAGCAAGGCTGTCTCGAGAGTCGCGGTACCCGACGAGAGCAAAACCAAATCGGCTGCGGCCACCAGATCCCAGGTCCGACCAGTTAAAATCGGCAGGTCGGGGTCCGCCAGAGACTCCGCTGTCGGACGCAGTTCCTCCCCCGCCAGGGCAATCACACCCCGGACGTCACGTTGCCTGGCCAACGCACCCTGAAAAACGGGCAGGAGGCTGTTGATTTCGGCGCGGCGACTGCCCGGGAGGACGGCGACCAGACGCTGCTCCTCGGCCAGACCCAATTCTGCGCGTACGGAGGATCGCGTGGAATCAGCCCGTACGGTCTCCAAAGCAGGATGCCCGACGAAATCCACCCGGGTCAGACCCTTGTAGAGATCTGCTTCGAAGGGAAACACGACCGCGAGGCGATCAACACGCCGGGCAAGAGTTCGGACCCGATACCGACGCCAGGCCCAGACCTGCGGACCCACATAGTAAAAGACCGGAATCCCATTTCGTTTCGCCACCCCTGCCAACCGCAGATTGAAATCCGGAAAATCGATCAGGATCACCAAGTCGGGTCGAGCGCCGTCTTTGCCAAGAATGGCACGCCGTATCTTTCGATAGGAACTCAGGATCGTTCCCGCTTGTCCGACCACCTCGGTCAAGCCCATGATCGACAGCTCTTCAGCCGCAACCAGGATCTCCATTCCCTCAGCCCTCAAACGGTCTCCGCCGACGCCGGAAAAGGTGATGCCGGGGACCTTGTCTCGCAGGGCGCGGACCAGTTCCGCCCCGCGAAGGTCCCCGGAGGACTCCCCGGCGACCAGCAACACATGCGGCGACCCGCTCACTCGGTCTCCATCGAGGTGAGAATTCTCTCACAAAGATGGAGCGCCCGGCTCCCATCTTCCCCGGTGGTTGCCGCCCGCGCGCGGGTCTGAACGGAGGCGACAAACGCCCGAATCTGAGCTTCCAGAGCGTCCCCCTCCCCCAGATCCAACTCTTCCCAGTCTATCTCGAGCGCAGCATCGGTGCCGGATCGACGATGTGCCACTTGCGCCTTGCGCTCCCCCAAATCGATAGCGAGATAGAGATCCTCCTGAAACAAACGTAACTTGCGCTCCCGCTTGCCCGACACCCGACTCGCGGTCACATTGGCCACGCATCGGTCGGCGAAACGAATTCGGACATTGGCCAGGTCGACGTTTGGCGTCAGCACCGGAATGCCCACACTGTCGATATGCACAATTTCCGCCGGCTGGAGCAGCCCGATCAGATCCAGATCATGAATCATCAGATC
>DLYX01000139.1:4710-4886 GCA_003447545.1 Deltaproteobacteria bacterium
TCCAGATCATGAATCATCAGATCCCGCACGACGTCGACGTCGGCGCCGCGCGGCGTAAATGGGGCCAGACGATGACATTCTACAAACCGCGGTTTGCGAATCATCCCCGCCAGACGAATCAACGCCGGGTTAAAACGCTCGAGATGGCCGACCTGCAGGATGCAGCCGTGCTCTCG
>DLYX01000210.1 GCA_003447545.1 Deltaproteobacteria bacterium
GTGGCGAAGCTCATGAACGTATTTACGACATCGCCTGGTCAGGGGATCGGCAACTCGATGCGGCAGGCGAACTCCCTCCGGTGGGAAATACCGTGGACCCGAAACGCGGCACATACAGCAACGAGATCGGTGCCCCCGAACTTGAAGCCACCTGGACCGATCCGGATTTCGACCCCACCCAGAAAGCCTTCTATTACGTGCGCGTCCTCGAAATCCCGACGCCACGACACTCGATGTTCGACTTTATCGCTCTCGGCGTCGACGCGCCGGAGCAACGCTACCCATGGTGGCTGCAGGAGCGCGCGTATACTTCGCCGGTCTGGTATAAACCCACCAGCAACAGCTGACAATCACAGGAAGAAGGACCCGCGCCGTGCCAAACCACCCCAAAAACGAATCCATCCATATGCTCGACGGCCTCTTCTGGGCCAACGACCCCCACCCTCACCTGACGTGGATGCGCAAAGAAGCGCCGGTCTTCTGGGATGAGGCCAGTCAGCTCTGGGGCATCAGCAAACATGAGGATGTCCAGAACATCTCCAAGAGTCCCAAAATCTTTGGCAACAGCGATGGGATGCGGCCCGACTCCCCGCCACTGCCATCGATGATCAATATGGACGACCCGGAACATCGCCAGCGGCGTGCGCTCGTGAACAAGGGCTTTACGCCTCGGCGCATTGCCAACCATGAAGACAAGGTTCGGGAAATCTGTGCGGACCTCGTCGATCGTGCGCTCGTCAAGGTCCGCAACGAGGGAAGCTGTGATTTCGTAATGGATGTCGCCGCCCCACTCCCCATGATCATGATCGGCGATATGCTCGGCGTCGAACCCGAAGACCGTGACATGCTCCTGCGCTGGTCGGACGATATGGTGACAGGGACTTCGTTCACCGCACCGCCGGAAGTACTGGAGCGAGCCGCGATCTCATTCGCCGAGTTTCAGTCCTTCAACGAGAAAACCGTTGCGGATCGACGCAGCAAACCCGAGCAGGATGATCTGATCAGCATTCTCGTGCATGGTCGGCTCAACGGCGAAGGTCTTGACGCCGAGGCCCTGCTGCACGAAACGCTGCTCATTCTGGTGGGCGGGGACGAGACCACGCGGCACGTCATTACCGGCGGGATGCACCAACTGCTCTTGCACCCGGAACAACGCGCGCTGCTGGCCGACGATCCCTCAAAGATCCCGACCGCGGTCGAAGAAATGCTGCGCTGGGTTACGCCAATCAAGAATATGGCACGAACCGCGACCGAGGATACGGTGCTGCGCGGCGAGACCATTCGCAAGGGCGAGAAGGTCATGCTGCTCTACCCATCCGCGAACCGCGACGAAGAAGTTTTCGACAATCCGTTCGACTTTGATGACACGCGGAAGCCGAACGACCATCTCGACTTCGGCGGTTATGGCGCTCACTTCTGTCTCGGGGCCAGCCTCGCCCGATTGGAGATCCGCGTCATGTTCGAAGAAGTCCTGCGCCGCGCACCTCAGCTGAATCTGGTCCCGGATGCCGAACTCCCCTGGAGGAATTCCAATTTCATCACCGGCATCGAGCATATGCCGGTCGAGTTGGCGTGAGAACCTAGAAGGGCCACCACCAGGGGCTGTCGATCAGTTCGTCGAGTTCGACGCGGCAACGCTTGTATTGGTCGGCATAGATTCCGGAGAGACGACGAACATCGCGAATCGCTCGCTGGGCGGTCGCATTATTCCGGTGCAGGCCTCGCTTATAGCCGGCGTGGCCGACATGGTAGGAGGCATAAAAAGCTTCCGGGCTGCGCGCGGAAATCCCATGACCTGCCTGCCCGACGCTGCCATACCAACCGATAAAATCGGTCACGTCCTCGAAGTCATTGCGATCGCCACCACCATTGCCCGTCGCCCTCTGGTAGCGATCCCAGGTGCCATCGAGAACCTGCCCGTATCCGTAGGCGGTCGAGGCACGAGGGCCCGGAATGAACCCCAAAAACCATTTACGGGGCGGACGTGCATCCGAGCGAAACGACGACTCCCTCTGGATCACCGCCATCTGGAGGGGCACCGAAACACCCCACTTCCGATAGGAGTCTCGCGCAGCTTCGTACCAATCCGGGCGTTCCCGAAAAATGGCGCATACGTCTTTCGGCTCTCGCGGCGGAGCACCGGCGCAACCGAGCACGAGCAGGCTTGCCAAGGCCGAGCACAGCGCCATAACGCCACCCGAAAGCCGCGAATGCTTCATGGCATCACACGCCCAGTTCAGCCACCCACCGGCGCAGTTCCGGCAACGCAGCCTCACCCCACGCGGGCGACACCCGCAGCCGGGCGAACTCCGCAAAGAGGCGGTCAAAAACACCGGCAACCTCATCGATATCGGCGAGCCGCAAAAAAAGATCGTTTTCCTGAGCCGCACGGGGGTCGTCTTTTAACGAGTCATCGCGGGGACCAAGCTTCGGGGGGCGCAGCGCATCAAACGTAAAGAGGCCCCCATCGAAAGTCAGCTCGAAGCGACGCTCCCCGCGGGCAACCGCCAA
>DLYX01000587.1 GCA_003447545.1 Deltaproteobacteria bacterium
GCACCTTGATCCGGGAAGACTTCGAGAAGGCCTATGCCCACTGCGATGCCATCGTCACCCCGACCGCGCCCCAGACAGCGTTCCGGCTCGGAGAAAAGGCCTCCGACCCCTTGTCCATGTATCTCTCGGACGTTTTCACCAACTCCGCCAATCTCGCTGGAATCCCGGGGCTGGTCGTACCGTGCGGATTCGACACCAAAAGACTTCCGATAGGTCTGCAGATCCTCGCCCCCTCGTTCGGCGAGGCGACTGCCTTGAAGATCGGCGATGCCTACCAGCAAGACACCGCCTGGCATCAGGAAATGGCAGATCTGACCGGGGGCAAAAACTGATGAACGGAGACAAGCAAATGGATACCGCTCCGGGGGATCCCTCGAGTCAGCGCTATGGGGACTGGGAGCCCGTGATCGGCCTTGAGGTTCACGCACAGCTTCTGACCGTCTCCAAACTCTTCTGCGGATGTTCCACCTCGTTCGGGGCCGAGCCGAATGCCCATACCTGTCCGGTCTGTCTGGGCATGCCTGGCGTTCTACCCGTGCTCAACCGACGCGCCGTCGAGTTGTCGGTGCGCACCGCTCTCGCGACCGGATGCTCCTTGCCTGAGACCGCAATCTGGTCGCGCAAGAACTATTTCTACCCCGACCTGCCCAAGGGCTATCAAGTCAGCATGTACGAGGAACCACTCGCCGTTGGCGGTCATCTCGACGTCCCGCTCGAGGGTGGAACAACTCGCGTGCGCCTCACGCGCATTCATATGGAAGAGGATGCGGGCAAGAGCATTCATGATCCTCAGGAAGCTTATTCGCGCGTCGACTTGAATCGGGCGGGTGTACCTTTGATGGAGATCGTCAGCGAGCCCGATATCCGATCCCCCAAAGAGGCCGCCGAGTATATGAGGACGCTTCGCGTCCTCCTCCAGCATATCGGCTCCTGCGATGGAAATATGGAAGAGGGAAGTATGCGCTGTGACGCAAATGTCTCGATCCGCAAGCGCGGGACCGAGCAACTGGGTACGCGCACCGAGATCAAGAACATGAATTCTTTCCGGAATATCGAGCGAGCCGTCGACTGGGAGATCCTGCGTCAGATTGATCTGGTCGAGGACGGCGGCTCCGTCGTCCAGCAGACGCGTCTCTGGGATGCAGACCGCGAGCGCACCGAGTCGATGCGATCCAAGGAAGACGCTCATGATTATCGCTACTTTCCGGAACCCGACCTTCCGCCATTGCGCGTCGAGCCCGAATGGATCGAAGCCATTCGCGCGGACCTCCCCGAGCTCCCGGCCCAACGCCGGGATCGCTTTGTTCGAGACTACAGCCTGTCCGCATATGATGCGGCGATCCTCACCAGCCGTCGCGACCTCGGGGATTATTACGAAGCCGCTGTCGCCGCCCATGACAATCTCAAATCGATGGCCAACTGGGTCATGGGCGATGTCCAGCGGATTGTCAGAGACCGCCGCCTCGACGATGCTCTCGTGATTGAAGAGTGGCCGGTGGCGGCCACTACACTCGGTAATTTGGTGATGCGAATCGACGACCAGACCATCAGCGGGAAGATCGCAAAAAACGTTTTCGAGCAGATGCTGGAATCCGGCAAGGACGCCGATCAGATCATCGAGGAACAGGGCCTCCGGCAAGTGACAGACCCGGGCGCGATCGCAGCGGTCGTTACCAGCGTGATCGCGGCTCATCCCGATAAAGTCGAGGAATATCGCGGTGGCAAGGATAAACTTATCGGATTCTTTGTCGGCCTTGTCATGAAAGAGACGCAGGGCAAAGCGAACCCGAAAGCTGTCAACGAGGCCCTACGGGCCCAACTGGCCGCTCCCGAGTAAAAACACCCTTTCCCGACAGAGATATTTCTGCTCCAATCGTACCGCGAGTCACCTAAAGCAAGACACCCCCAAAATGAAGAAGATTCCTACAGTTCTGACCGTTCTTTTCCTGCTTGGCCTCGTCTCGACCGGCGATAGCCTCGCCGCGGATCGATTGCCGGATATTTTCACACTTCCCGGAGATCGAGCCTTTGTTCCCGAAGGGTCAAGTGTCCAGAGAAACCTGGCGTCGGCATCCAAGGAATTGGCACGGCTCTCGACCAGTTTCGAAAAATGCCACAGCAAGGGCGTTCGAAATGTCGCCAAAGGGAAACCCCATAAACTGGAGTCCTGTCTGGGTAGAGCGCAGGCGCGTTTCGAGTCCAAGCTGCGGACGATCGAAAACAAGGGGGACGGGTTACCCGGATGTGCGAACTTCCGCCAGATGGCCCTCGCGATCGGCCTCGACCGCCAAAGCCTGAACGCTCAGCAATATTGCGCTTCACCAGCGGGCGCGATGGTTGACGGGCCAATTCTTTACTGAATCCCTACTTCCCCGAGGCCGACCTCTCCGGGATCGTTGCGCCCTGCGATGCCCCCGAATCGGCCCCCGGACTCGGCCGGACAACGAAGGGCGCCACGCCACCTGTCTTGCCTTGAGATGACACCCACGCTTGCAACTCTCGGGCCGTCACATCCCCTTCGCCCACGACTTCGTAAACGGTCACATCCACGTAGTCCTGATCGACCTCCTCTCGACCGTCAATCACGATCACACTCGCGCGAAAGCTCCCCGGTACCCGGTAGACGTGCGAAGGGTTTTGCTGATCGCTGAATGTCGTGCCGTCACCAAAGTCCCAATGGTAGCGATAGGGTGGTAC
>DLYX01000597.1 GCA_003447545.1 Deltaproteobacteria bacterium
GCATGGGGCGAGTCGGCGACGATAGCGACCCCAGCCCGGGCCATATCCGCAACAAGATTCAAGCCTGTCTCGATCAAGGCATCACGACCATCGATCAGGCCGACATCTATGGGGGCTATGCCGCCGAAGAACTGCTGGGTGCCGCACTGGCGGGCACGGACCTGCGCGATCAGATCGAGATCGTGACCAAATGCGATATTGTGGCGCCAATGGGTCGCTACGCGGATGCGCGCGGCAAATACTACGACACCAGTAGCGAGCATCTTCAGGCCTCGGTCGAGCACTCCCTGCGACTGATGGGCATCGAATACATCGACACCCTGCTGATTCATCGCCCCGATCCATTCATGGACCATCGCGACACCGGGGCCGCCCTCGACGCGCTGGTCGAATCGGGCAAGGTCCGCAGCATCGGGGCGTCGAACTTTCGACCACACGACCTCAGCTTGCTGCAATCTGCCATGGAACAGCCGCTGGTTACCGACCAGATCGAGTTGAGCGTTCTTTGCCACGAGGCATTCACCAATGGCGATCTCGCCTGCCTGCAGGAGCACGATATCCCGGCGATGGCATGGTCCCCGTTGGGCGGTGGCAAGCTCTTCGATGCGGAAAATCAACCCCTCCACCACAAGCTCAAGGAGATTGGGGAACGAACCGGGCACGACGCCTCGGGCGCAGCGATCGCATGGTTGCTCGCTCATCCAGCGCATATCGTTCCGGTAATGGGCACCAACAAGCTCGAGCGGATTGCCAAATTCAGCGAGGCTTTCGAGATCGCGATGGACCGCCAGACCTGGTTCGAAATCTATACCGCCGCGCTCGGCCACGAAGTCCCTTAGCGAGGCGACGATCCCGCAGCGGGAAGCGGGCTGCACTTTGCAAAAAGACCTTCAAAAACTGACCGCATTCGAAATGAATGCGAGAGAAGAAACAAGCTCCGTTCGTATTCGGCCGCCACAGATTGACAACAGCGCCGCTATCCTTGAGCGTTGAAGGACGGAAATGCCTGCATTGCTCCAAAATAAACCTGCATCCGACGCGAGAATCTCGCATGGGGACAGGTTCGGGCAAGGAGCCCTCACAGCGATCGTTCTCGTGACAGTTGTCGTGGTCGGCGCTATCGGCTGCGACCGGCTTCCGCTGAATCTGCCGACGAAGACAATCGAAGAAGAGACCGCCGTTCAGGCACGGTTGTGGAGCTCCGGGGTGCTCGCGAAAGGACCGCCTCCCGCCATATGCGAAGTCGACCAGGTTCGGCGACCCGCACTCGGATGCGCCGAGTCGCAGCGTTTCTTCTCAGGACTCATGAAAAGCGCCATCCCCGGGACACTGCGCATTCAGGCCAAACGGCCCCGGAACTTGAGCACGGACTACGGCCTGATTGAAACACAGATCAAATTGGCCGAGAGCCAGAACTGGGGTTCCATCCCACCGTTCGCAATCGGTCCCGAAACAGAGGTCATCACGCAGCCGATCCAATCCGGGGTCATCCGCGCAAAAAGCCATCAAGCCATCCTCACGGTGCGGCCGCTATCCTCTTCCCTGTCTCGCTGGCGAACACTTCCTCTCTGGCCACTCGAGTCGACGGTTCTGAATTTCGATCTCGCGATCCTGCCCGAAGCTTTAGCCGCAGGAGCCCGCTCCGCTCGCGTGCGTGTCTTCGCTCATGTCGCAGGAAGCCCTCGCACGCTCCTGTTTGAAAAGCTTATCAAGGCTACGCAACCTGCGGTCTGGCATCCGCAATTTGTTTCGCTTCGAGCATACGCCGGGCAGCCGACATCGCTGATCTTCGAATCCCAGCCGTGGCCCCCGGCGCCCGAAGGATTTAGTGCGCCCCTGATTGGGGCCCCGATGTTGACCTACCGCACTCAGACCCGAACACAGCCGAAGAATATCATTTTGATTTCGCTCGACACCCTGCGCGGTGATCAACTGGGCGCGAGTGTAAACGGACGTGCACTAACACCCAACCTCGATGCGTTCGGCGCGCAGGGTGCACAATTCGCACAGGCGATGACGACATACCCGTCCACGACGGCCTCGCATATGAGCATGATGACGGGGCTGTATCCGATCACCCACAACACCAATCATCCAGGCGTTTCGGTCGCCGACGATATCCCGATGATGGCGGAGATCCTTGCCGGTCGGGGATTTGCCACTGCCGCGGTGACCGAGAATGCAATGCTGGCGGCTTCGTCGGGTTTCTCGCGAGGCTTCGATTTTTACCGAGAGGTACGCGATCTCGGCATGTCCGTGGCTCAGGGGCAGATCGAAAAGACCTTCCAGTCAGGGATCGATTGGCTGGAGAAACACACCGACGAACGTTTCTTCCTCTTCCTCCACACCTATCAGGTCCATGGCCCCTACGCGCCGCCTCCCGAGTACGATATTTTCAAGGGCAATTTCGAAGGCACGAAGAAGGGAAGTTACGCCCGCCGGGCCATCGCCCAAAAGAACGCCTACGCCGGAGAGGTCCTCTACACCGATGCAGTCGTTGGTGAGTTGCTCGAAAAGCTGAAGAGTCTCGGACTGGAGGAAAACACCCTCATCATCATCACCTCGGACCATGGCGAGGAGTTCGGCGACCATGGACACATCGGACATTCCCAGACACCTTTTGAGTCCGTGATGCGAATCCCGCTGCTGATCCGAGCGCCCGGCAAGATCGAGCCGGGACGAAAAGTTCGCAGCGTAGTTTCACTCGTCGATGTGCTGCCAACAGTCCTCGATCTCCTGGACTCGACTCAGGGCGGGGCGGTGTTTGATACATCGGTCAATGCTGCTCCCTCGCCCCCGTTCCACGGGGTCTCGTTGGTGGGACTGATGCAAGGGAAACCAGGCCTCTCGCGCCAGGCCGTCTTTGCCGAAAGTCGACGCCCCGGCCATCAAAGCATCGTTGCCCGAACCAATACCCATCGCTTCATCACACCCCAAACCCAAACCGAGACGCAGCAGATCTTCGACTTGCGGGTAGATGCCACCGAGCAACGAAATCTGAAAAGCCCGGACCTTCAGGCAAAAGGCCGCCTCCTCGCGCAGCGCTACAAGGGCTTGCGGAGTCGAGAAATGAAGCCCCAGGCGGCCACGCAGAAGACGCAATCGGTTGACCCCGAGACTGCCGCAAAGTTGCGGGCTCTCGGATACACCGACCACTGACTCTCGGCCCCCCGGCCTTCAGACAGAACCCCGCAGCAGACGACCGCCGGATGCACTAATTCGACCAATAGATAAATTCGTCGTCGGGCGCGTCGGGCTGGGTGAGGTCCTTGTCGATATTGATAGGCATCGAAGCCCGACTCGGCCACGCAGGCTCGATCTGGCTGGCATTATGAACCGCCAGCGCCGCCTTTAATTGCGCCAATTTCTCGGGATTCGTCGCCGACAGGTCGTCGCGCTCATTCGGGTCGACCGAGAGATCGAAGAGCCAGTCTCTTCCGGGGGGATCGCTGACGTTGAGCTTCCAGCCATTCACGATCGCCGTCTGTGAAGTCCCGCTGCGCCAGAACAGGGACTCATGTGGCGCACCGGTCCTCTCGCCGGTCGCAAACGGGACCAGATCCACGCCATCAACAACCCGGTCGCTTGGCAAAGGAGCACCTGCGGCAGCCGCAGCGGTGCTGTAGAGATCGAAATGGTGCACCGGTGCCTCCACGACCGTTCCGGGCGTAAGATGCCCCGGCCATTTGATGAAAAACGGCACGTGAATCCCCCCTTCAAACAGTGAGATCTTCCACCCCCGGAAGGGCTGATTGACCTCGGGGATCCCGATATAATGCGCGCCCCCATTGTCTGACGTAAACATGACAATTGTGTTGTCCTCGAGGCCATTGTCCCGCAATGCTTCGAGAACCTGACCCACCCCCCGATCCAGACTGCGGATCATGGCGGCATACACTCGAAGGCGATGGTTCTCGATATGCGACAAGGCCTCGTAGTCCTCGCGAGTCGCCTGCAGAGGAGTATGAGGTGCCCAATGTGCCAGATAGAGAAAGAAGGGACGATCCTTGTTTGCCTCAATCACCTTGACTGCCTCTTCGGTGTAATAATCAGTCAGGTAGCGGTCCGGCGCGAAGTCACTGCCCCCGTTGAACGAGGCCGCGTACCTCATTGCCGCCCAGAGAAATTTATCGATCGGGTCGAAATTCTGCTTGGAGTTCACCACCTCGGGATGGTCTTCCGGCAGGTAAAGCCCGCTCGACATCAAAAGGCTTTCCTCAAAACCCTGATCGTGCGCCCCCATCCCTCCGTTGCGGCCAAGATGCCATTTGCCGATATGCGCGGTGTGATATTGCTGCTCCCGCAAAAGCTCCGCGATCGTGATTTCCGACGGAGGCATTCCCATATCTTCATAGGGAACGGATTCCGCACCCGGGTAGACAATCGGATCTCTCAGACCTGATGCATCCCCTGTCAAACGGACCATCTCCATCATGCCGGGAGGAGTGGGTGTGAACTCGAATCCGAATCGGGTGCCATATCGCCCCGACATCAGGGCCGCTCGAGATGGCGCACAAGTCGCGTTGGCAGCGTAACCGTTGACGAAGTTTACGCCGTCGGTCGCGATCGAATCAATATTGGGTGTCGGGACCGTCCCGCCGGCGACACCGCCCCCCTGAAACGTCAGATCGTTCCAACCGAGATCATCGGCAAGGATCAGAACGATATTCGGTGGCCGATCCTCGGCCGCCCGCCCCGCCGGATCCAATCCCGTGCTCCAGGCGACTTCCTGAAAGGCACCGATTGGCCGCATTCCGGCGGCCACACTGACGAACTTCAAGGCAATGGCCGCTCGGTTGAGATAACCGGCCACTCCAAGAACCATTAAAACCGCAATACCGATGAATACCCGCCGAAATCCCTTGCTCATCTCTCCTGCCCTCTCCGAATTTCACACCGAAACCTACCGTCCAGACGGCCAATGGTCGTCCTCCACGATCGGATACGCTGATCCGATATGGCCATCAAGCTCGGGAGGATCCCTGTTTATTATTCGGGGCCATGTTGATTGTTTTCACTAGCCCCATTTTGTGGTTGTGTGATTCAGAATGACAATAGCAGCAGAAAAAGCCATCGATGGTCGGCGAGTGCGCTCCGATCGCCCTGGAGCCGCAGTCGCCCAAGCCATGCTCGACTGTATCCACGAAGGGGCGCTGCGTCCCTCAGCCAAAAGCGTCGCCGCTCGTGCCGGGGTTTCGGCTCGTGCCGTGTTCCGCCATTTTGAAAATATGGAGGCATTGATGGCCGAAACAACGCGACTTCATCTCGAGAAAATGTTGCCGCTTCTGCCACAGCCGCTCACGACAGGGCCGCTAAGTAAGCGAGTTCGCAGGTTCGTGGAACTTTGCGTAGCTTTCCTCGAACCTTCGAGGCCCATATGGAACTCGGGACGACCGAGCATGCCCTTCTCCCCCGTCCTGCAGGAGCGCCATCGAGACCTCCTTGCTATATGGGATCAGGAATTGAAGAAATCCTTCGCGTCGGAATTCAAGGCAATGACAGCAACGATTCGGAAGCGACGGATCCAGATCCTTGTGACGATGCTGGGCCATGACGCCTGGTCAGAGCTTCGGGAGGCTCAGGGCCTCTCCCTCGAGGAATCGAAGCGAACGCTTGAAGAAGCGATTCGACTGCTGCTCTCACCAAAATAATTCCGGCGAATTTTTTTCACTCCCGGTCGGAAAGGAATTTCAGATGGACTCAAAACTCTCTCGCGCAATCGCGCAACGATTCATCCTCTCGATCCTGCTCTGCAGCTCGATGGGGTGCGACGCGCTGGTGCGGCAATTCGCATCGGCGGCCGTCGCCACGCAAGCCAACACGGGCAATAGTCAAGTACTGGAAGACGATGCCATCAATATTTTCCTCTGCGGCACCGGCTCCCCGCTACCGGACGCAAGCAGTGCGGCTGCTTGTACAATCGTGATCGCCGGCGGCAAGCTCTATGTTGTCGATGTCGGCCCGGGCTCGCAAGAGGTCGCCCAACTCGGCGGGATGCCCCGGGCAGAACTCGGCGGGATTCTCCTTACTCACTTTCATTCGGACCATATCGGGGAATTGGGCGAGTGGGCGACTCAAAGCTGGATCGCCGGCCGCACCGGACCTCTGCATATCTACGGGCCCCAAGGAGTCGACCAGGTCGCGAACGGGTTTCGGCAGGCCTACCGGGTCGATGACGAATACCGCATCGAGCACCATGGCGAAGAAAATTTACCACGAGCGGCGGGCGAGTGGATTACGCATACGGTGCCCTACACCAGAGGGCCGGGCACTATAGTCCTTGAGGAGGGTGACCTCACCATCACCGCATTTGCGGTTGACCACCAACCCGTCGAGCCTGCTGTTGGTTATCGCTTCGACTACAAGGACAGGTCTGTTGTGATTAGCGGCGACACCGATCAATCGAACAACCTCGAGGCCAACGCGAAAGGAGCGGACCTGCTCATCCACGAGGTTCTTCTCAAAGAATTCATCGGCCAGTTCTCCGCAGCCCTCGGCGAGGCCGGC
>DLYX01000549.1:0-672 GCA_003447545.1 Deltaproteobacteria bacterium
AACTCGGTCTGCGAGAACAAGGTGGGCGGCGGGAGCTTCTCGGTGCTCTCAACCAATATCTTCTCGAGCAAAAGTCCCGGGAGCGTCAGGTCGTGATTGTCGTCGATGAGGCACAGGCTCTCGATGGAGGGATCCTCGAGCAATTGCGGATGCTGTCCAACTTCGAGACCGAGACTTCAAAACTGCTGCAGATCGTTCTGGTTGGCCAGCCGGAGCTTCGCGACCTTCTCGCACGCCCCGAGCTGACCCAGCTGAATCAGCGGATTACAGTTCGTTTCCATCTGACGGCACTGGATCGTGCTGAGACAGCGGACTACGTGCGGCATCGTCTTGCGATCGCCTCGGGTGGCGCGACCCGGGAGATCTTTACCAAGGCGGCGCTCAAGCGAATCCATGTTCATGGACGGGGTTTGCCGCGCCTGATCAACCAGATTTGTCATCGCGCGCTTCTGGTCGCGTTCGCCGCGGATCGGTCGCGCGTCACACGCCGGCTTCTGGATCAGGCTGCCGAGGAACTTGGCGATTCTCTTGGAGCCCGTCGGCCCGTCGCCCCGCGGGCGGGACGGACGAAGCGGATAGCGGCGGGCGTGGTTCTCGGGGTTGCTCTTTCGGGTTCTGCCTTTCTCGGTGCGAAGCTCTGGAGTTCCGAGATCTCGACAGAGTGGCTCCCGG
>DLYX01000549.1:984-4008 GCA_003447545.1 Deltaproteobacteria bacterium
TGGCTCGCGGTCCGGTCGCGCGAGGTGGTGGACGCGGTCACGGGTGCCCCCGAGGCCGCCAATCGGGGTGAGATTCAGGTGAGCGACGTTGAGCTTGGTGAGGCCGCGGCCTCGGAACTCGAGGATCTGGCTTTCCTCGCAGAACCGTCGGCGCCAATAGCTCCGGATCGGGACGGCGAAGCTGCCGCCGCTATGCTCGAAGGGGCATTTCGACAGTCGTCCTCGGGCCACTCTGCCTATGAGGCGATCGAATCCTTGCTGGCTACCTGGCCCGCGGCCCCGCTGTCGCCAGCGGAGTCCTCGGCTAATGAATTTGATCTCGCAGGGATCGCCGCGGATCGTGGTTTGTCCTACGAGTTGGTCGAGGGCGATGTAGGACTGCTGGGGGTTCTCGACCTGCCGGTGATTCTCGAGGTGAGTGCGGGGAGCGATGGCGGTGGGGCACGATTCGGTCTTCTGGAATCGGTGTCTGCCGGTCGTGTTCTCTTTCGCTTTGATGGCAGTAGTTTCTCGTTGCCTGCCGGGATTCTGGATTCGTACTGGAATGGGCGGGCGCATCTGTTCTGGAAGGACGTTGACGACCTCGGACCGTTGTTGGCGGAGGGCTCGTTTGGCCCGCAGGTCGAACGTCTGCATCTGCTCTTGCGCGACGCGGATATTTCGGGCGCCAGTATCGGTGATGTTTTTGATTCGACCACGGCCGACGCGATCGCTCGCTTTCAGGAGGGAATTGGCCTCCGGGTGGACGGGAAAGTGGGTCCCTTGACCATGATCGCGCTTTACCGTGCGGGGTTGCCTGGCGCGATGCCGCGCCTGAGCGCTCCCGTCGAGATACAGCCTATCTCGTCCACTTCGGCGGGGAACTCCGGAGGTTTCCGACCATGAGTACAGTATTGGATGCTTTAGCCAAAGCCGATCGAAAGACCAGCGGCTCAGTTGAGCCAGGCGCGCCGCCGCCCTCGGGACCTCCTCCGCGATCACGCATGTGGCGGATCCTCGCTTTGGTTGTTCTGGTCGGCGGGACCTTCGTGGTCGGGATGTTTACCGGAGAGGAGGATGCTGGTGATGGAGACGGTTCGGCTTTGCCCTCCGTTCAATCGGACTCGGTCCAGTCAGACTCCGCAGCCGGTCTTGCCGCGAGCGCCGGGGATGGCGAGATTCTCGACGGGCGCGATGTTCCTGCCGAACTCGAGGTGGCCGAAGTGGATCTGACCGAGGAAAGTCCGAAGGCCGCCGGTGCTGTTGCGCGAAGGGTTCCGGGTGCCGGGAAGCCGCAGAAGCGCGCTGGCAATGAGGCTTCGGTGGCGGCGGAAAACGGCGCACCTGGCGACGCGATCGCCGCGCGCGAGGTTTGGCGGGAGCAACGGATGGCCGCCCGCGATGCCGCCCGTGCGGCGCGTAAAAGCGTGGCTGAGGGCGAGCTATCGCGCGAGGAGTACCGCGAGGAGAGGCGCGAGCAACGGGCCTTGATGAAGCAGGAGAGGGCTGAGAATCAGGCCGATCGTCGCGCGGCCCAGTTGGAGCGTCGGAATGAATTGCGTGCCAAACGGCTGGCCCGGGCGGCCGAAAAATCCGGCAAGGCTTCAGCGGTGGCTGGGTCGGTGGCTCAAAAGCCCGCTGGTGTGGCGACGAGCGAGGACACGGGTGCCGTGAGGGCCGGGAGCATCGGAGAGTCCCCCGTCGCGTCACCAATAGTCGTGCCGGAGGTTACCCCTCTGCCCGGATCCCCCGCTGAACCACCGGAGGGGCATTCGCTGGAGGTGCGGCGGTCGATGCCGACAGGTGCACCCGCGATGCGCATCCAGATACTCCAATGGTCTCGCGACGATGAGCGCCGTTTTGCATTTCTCAGTGTTGAAGGTGGCCGTGCGACGCGGGTGACGGAAGGTACCGTGTTGGGTCCCGTGCAGGTCAAGACCATCTATCGCGAAATGATCGAGTTGGAAGTGAACGGGAACACTTTCCTGCTTCGCGCCAATTAAGCGCGCATCAGGAGCTCTTTGCCGTTGTGGAGGCCTTCTCGTCGGGGAGGTCGCTCAGGAACTCACGGATCGCCGCGAGCAGCAGGTCCGGCTGGTCGAAGTGAATCATATGACCCGCCTGCGGGATTTCGACGTATTGGGCGTTGGGAAAAGCACCCACTCGGGCCTCCAGTTCCTCCGGCTTCAGGTAGACGGCGCCCGGCTCATCATTCCAGAACTCCCCCGACTCGCTTCCCTGCAGAAGGAGCGTCGGCACCGTGATCTGCGACCAGCAGTGCAGCATCCACTCCAAACGAAAGCCGCCCGCCACCCCGAGAGTCACGAGCATGGGGTCAAATTTCCATTCCAGAGTCCCGTCCTCGCGGGCGCGCGTTCCCAACTCGGTGAGATCACGTGCCTTGGCCTCGCTCAGCCGTGGATTGCGTTTGCGCAGGCGAGCAAATGCGGCCTCCAGATCGGGCAGGCCAGGCAGGCCACCCTGTGCGCGATCGATGGCACGCCAAACCATCCGATGGCGCTTCAGGCGCCATGGGATGGATCGCGGAGGAGGGCCGATGCCTTCGATAATGATCACGGCGCGAGCCACGTCCGGGAAGGTTCCCGCCCATTGGCCAACAATTTCGCCACCAAGCGAGTGGCCGACCACGATAGGCTTTTCCAGCCGAAGGGCACGAATCATATTTCGGATATCGCCCACGAAATGACCGAAGGCGTAATAGGGCGTGGACTCGCTATCTCCGTGACCGCGGAGGTCGATCGCATAAACCCGATAGTCACGACTCAGTTCGCGCGACAGGTCATCGAACGAGTGGCTATGGTCGCGCAGTCCATGGACGAGCACCAACGGCGGGTTTTCGAGGCGTCCCCAATCGCGGAAATGAATCCGAAGAGCTCCGCTGCGAAAGAAACGTTCTCGGTAATCGCGCATGGTTGGGGAGTAGCGACCGGCGCTTCGGATCGCTACCTTGGTGCTATGGCTGCATCGTTTTCTCTCGGGGAAATGCGGATTGACCCGGCACTTGTCCTCGCTCCGATGTCGGGT
>DLYX01000546.1 GCA_003447545.1 Deltaproteobacteria bacterium
TGATTTTGCTGGGGATCGACACCGCGACATCGACCGGCGGAGTGGGGATTGTTCGGGCCGGCGATGGTGAGAGCCGAATTCTGGCCGACGATTCGCGAGTCGCCGGTCGTACGCACGGGGCGATGATCCTCGAGCAGATGGACGCTGCGTTGGCGACCGCCGAGTTGGAACTTTCGGAGGTCGATGTTTTCGCTGTGGCCAACGGCCCGGGTTCATTTACCGGATTGAGGGTGGGGATGGCGACGGCAAAGTCGCTGGCCTGGGCCTGCGGTCGGCCGCTCATCGGGGTGCCGACCCTGGAGGCCTGGGCGGGTCGCGCGATCTCCATCGACGATACGGCCGCCGCGGGTGCCGATCAGGTAATTGGCGTCGTCCTGGATGCCCGGAAGGGCGAGGTTTATCGTGCGGCCTTCGCGTCCGACCCCGGGGCAAGCCAGTTGCGACGCATTCTCCCCGAGGCTGTGGTAGCGCCCGAGGCGTGCGCCGACAGTTTGCTCTCGCTGGTCGGCGCAGGCTCCACGGTGCGCTTGCTGGGCGATGGCCCTGCGCGTTACACGGAGGCCTTTTCGTCTCTGGCCAGCCTGGAGCAGGTGCCGATGGATACTCTTCCGCCATCGGGAGGCGCGGTCGCTTCGCTGGCCGCATCCAGGGCCCTGGCAGGGGACTTTGATGATCCGCGGCGGTTGGCTCCTCTCTACGTCCGGGCCTCCGAAGCCGAGCTTTCGTTGGCCAAACGATAAATTCAGTTTAGCGGATTGATCAAGATCGGAGATCCGCGTATTCTGGAGACAGGTCCTTTGCGGGCCAGATCAAGCGAACGAAAATCAAGGCGCCTGGCGCCAGAGGAGTGTCTATGGAGCAGCGAGAGCAACAAGCCATCCGGTCACTTTTGGATCACGACTTCGAGCTGAGAAAGACCTTTCGGCAGCACGCCGATCTGGAAAAACAGATCAAGGCGTTTAACGGCCGGCCGGCACTCACCGCCGCCGACGAGGCCCTGCGAAAGCAACTGCAGAAGCGCAAGCTGGCGGGAATGGATCGCATGATGGCCATCGTGGCCCGTCACGATGCCCACTCGCCCGCGTCCAAGATGAGCTGAGGCCTCCCGGAATCCAGTCTCTTGGGGGCTCCTGAGGGCGCGGCGAGCTGGTTGGAATCGACGATTTTACGATTGTGGCGAGGAAAGTTGCGTTTCGTTCGCCAGCGATAGTGGATCTATCCACCTCCAATAGCTAAATGCACGCCTATGCGGCACATTATATCTGTGCTCGTGGAGAACGAGTTTGGGGTTCTCGCGAAGGTTTCAGGTCTGTTTTCGGGGCGCGGCTTCAACATTGAAAGCCTGTGCGTTGCGGAAACCAGCGACCCGACGATCTCGCGAATCACCCTGATGACCACGGGCGATGACAGCGTTCTCCAGCAAGTCACCAAGCAACTCAACAAGCAGGTGAACGTTGTAAAGGTAAGCGACCACCGAGAGGGCAGTTCCATCGAACGTGAACTCGTCCTGATCAAGGTAGCGGCCAGCGGAAAGACACGCAGCGACGTTCTCGGGGTGGTGAATATTTTCCGCGGCAAGATCGTTGACGTCGCGGCGGAATCCTACGTGGTTGAAGTCACGGGGACACAGGATAAAATCGAGGCTCTTTTGAGACTGCTCGAGCCCTACGGGGTTTTGGAGATTGTCCGGACGGGTGTTGTTGCCCTTCGGCGCGGCGCTGATGTCCTGGCGCATGCTCCACGGGAAGTCGCCCCTGAGGTGGATCAGGACGGGGAACATGAGGGTCGTATTCAGCGAGATGGCTCGGAAGCCGATTTCGTTTAGGGAGTGAAGCGCAATGGCATTGAACGTCTATACCGACAAGGACGCGAGTCTTGATTTGATCCGAGGCCGCAAGGTCGCGGTATTGGGCTACGGCTCACAGGGGCACGCTCATGCTCTGAACCTGCACGAGAGTGGCGTGGAGGTATGCGTCGGTCTCCGACCCGATAGCGCTTCGCGTGCGAAGGCCGAATCGGCCGGCTTGAAAGTGCTGGATACGGCAGCGGCGGCCAAATGGGCCGAGGTCGTGATGGTATTGCTGCCCGACGAGATGCAGCAGGAGTCGTTCGAAAACGAGATCGCGGCCGGGCTCGAAGAAGGCAACTCGTTGGCCTTCGGTCATGGCTTCAATTTTCATTTCGAAAAGATTGTCCCTCCCGCGGGTGTGAATGTGTTCATGGTCGCGCCCAAGGGCCCGGGGCATCTGGTGCGCAGCGAGTATCAGGGTGGTCGTGGTGTTCCCTGCTTGATTGCGATCGGCCAGGATCCGACCGGGGATACCCGCGACGTTGCTCTCGCTTACGCCAGCGCAATCGGTGGCGGCCGCGCCGCGATTATCGAGACCACTTTCCGTGAGGAAACCGAAACCGATCTCTTTGGCGAGCAGGCAGTCCTGTGCGGCGGTCTCACCGAATTGGTGCGGGCGGGCTACGAGACCCTCGTCGATGCCGGTTACGATCCGGATATGGCCTACTTTGAATGTCTGCATGAGGTGAAGCTGATTGTGGATCTGATGTACGAGGGCGGCATCGCGAACATGCGTTACTCGATCAGCAATACCGCAGAGTACGGAGATCTGACCCGCGGCAAGCGCGTCATCGGGACAGAGGCCCGCAAGGCGATGAAGGAAATCCTTGCGGAAATTCAGGAAGGCAAGTTTGCGGACGAATGGCTCACGGAGCATCGGTGCGGCC
>DLYX01000301.1 GCA_003447545.1 Deltaproteobacteria bacterium
TGGCGCTTCTCGCGATGGAGCCGCCAGCGAGTGCGGAAGCATCGAGTCTGCATGAGGAGCAAATCAAGGTCTTCCATTCGATGCAGCAAGTGCAACCCGAGAATTATATTCGTGGGCAGTATCGGGGCTATCAGGAGGTCGAAGGCGTCCGTCGCGGATCAAAAACAGAAACGTTTTGCGCCCTGCGTCTGGACATCGAAAATTGGCGCTGGGGAGGCGTGCCCTTCTTTATCAGGACGGGCAAGGGGTTGGGTGTCACAGCAACCGAAGCGGTTATCGAATTGCACGAGCCGCCCAAGGCATTTTTCGGTCACGGAAAAAAAGATCCCTTGCCGAACCGGCTGCACTTCCGACTCGGACACAATCCCGGGGTTTCGATGGATGTGCAGGCCAAGCGACCTGGATCCGGGCTGGAATCCGCGAGTGTGAATTTGAATGTCGACTTTTCGGAGGCTCTCGGGCATACGGCGCTGCCCTACGAGCGACTGATCGGGGATGCCCTGCATGGAGATCCCACCCTGTTTGCAACCGAGCGTGCGGTCGAAGGGACCTGGGGTGTGATCGACAAGATTCTTGGCCCGGTGGGACGAGCGCACCGTTACGATTGCGGATCGATGGGGCCGAAAGCGGCCGATGCCCTCACGCGGGGCTTCGGCGGTTGGGTGCAGCCAGCAGACCCACAGCAGCCAAAGCGGGGGTCGCCCGCGAAGCGCTAGGCTACCGAGACCAGAACCGCACCAAAATGGAGCGCGGTGCCGGCCAGAACAAAAAGGTGCCAGATGACATGCCCCCAGCGAAACCAGGGTTCGCTCAGATAGAAGAGCAGTCCGCCGGTAAACGCGATCCCGCCACCAATGATCAGAGGTTTGGCGAGCGAGGGTGTCTCGGGCACAAAGAAATCCAATGTTCCGGCCCCGCACCACCCCATGGCGAGGCAAAGGAGGATTCCGATCCCATCGAACCGTGAGGGAAAGCAGACGCGCAGGGCAATCCCCAATGCACCGATGCTCCAGACGGTGCGGACCATGGTCCCTGCGAGCGGCGGCGGAAGCAGCGTCTCGAAGAGAGGCGTCGCCGTCCCTCCAATCAGCAAATAGATGCATATTTGGTCGACCGCTCGGAGGATCCGCTTTTGGCGAGGTGCGGTCGCGCTGTGGTAGAGGCATGACGCGGCAAAAACGCTGATCAAAGACGCGGCGTAGACGCCGCAGGCGACATAAACAGCGGGACTTGCCTCGGGGGATACGGAGGTCAGCAGAAACCGCGCTCCCAAGATCGCGGCGATCAGCCCTATGGCGTGGGTTGCTGTGTTGGCATCCTCCAGATCCGCATTCAGCGCGGCCATATCGACCAGGCCCGCAGCTGATTTCGGTGGATCAGGGGTTGGGTTGTAGGAGGGGTGGCGGGGCATCGGGTGCCCTTCATTTGCAACCGCTGTGCCGAAATGACCCCCGGATTCAGGGCGTTCCGGTAGTCGCAAAGCGTGCAATAATGCGCGGTTACTGGCCAAATCAGGCCGGGATGCGCGGATTAGGGGTTATGCTTTGCGGGATGCGCCCCCTGGTCGCGAGGGCCGGCTGTCTGTCGCCAGAGGGCGATTCCCCCGGTGATGCCCGCCGCATTGGGGCAAATCTTTACGTTTTCAGGCAGATCCTCGGGTTTGACCAGCTTGGCATTCCCCCCGCCCAAATAAATTTTGCGGGGATTCCAGATGGGCTGAATCTGGGTGAGGACCTTGAGCAGCCGTTTGCGCCAGCGTTTTTTCCCGATGTCTTCGAGGGCCGGCTTGCCGACATAGTCCTCGTAGGTCCGGTCGCCGCGAAAGGGATGGTGTCCAAGCTCGAGATTCGGAACCAGGGTGCCCGCCATAAACAGAGCTGAACCGAAGCCGGTTCCGAGGGTCAGAACGAGTTCGACGCCAATGCCCTCGATGTCGCCGAGGCCCTGAACATCTGCATCATTCGCTGCCCGGGTCTCTCGGCCCGTCTGCTTTCGCAGGGCTTCCGCGAGCGGAAATTCGTGCCATTCGGGGCTCAGGTTCGGAGCGGTTCGAACGATTCCTTCGATCACGACGCCGGGAAAACCGACGGAAATTCGGTCGAATTGCGGCTGGCGGTCGATCTGCGTTGCGAGGACCGCGAGAATGGCCCGAGGCGTCCCGGGCGACGGCGTGCGCTCGCGATCCCTTCCATTCACCGGAACGCCCGAGGCGTCGAGCACCATCATCTTCAATCCGGTACCGCCGATATCGATGGCCAGAGTTCTCAGGCCCGCTTTTTCTCCAATGGTGTCGTAATCCACGTGTGCCAATGTCCCCCGAGGCTTCAATTATCGCACGAATCCCCGCGCAGGGGGAGGCAGAGAGGATGGCAGCACGCTTGAAGGCAGCCTTGTCCCACAGCATCGGATTCGCTAATGATTCGTGGTCCTCGAAGACTTTTCTTCCTTATAGATAGACGGGTTCAATTGGCCCGAGAACCGGTGGTTCACGAATGATTTCCACGACAACGTTAGGTGTACTTGCTCTCATTTTGGCCTTGATTGGCTTGGTGGCAGCTTTCCGTCTTTATCGGAAAGTGGACGCCGTTCAGGTCGATGACCCCGTCGTTGCCGACATCGGACAGCAGATCCAGGACGGAGCCATGGCGTTTCTCCGGGCCGAATATCGTGTTTTGGCGGTATTCGTTGCCGGCGTCGCGATACTCCTGCTGTTGGCGATTGACTGGCAGACCGCGGTCGCGTTTCTGATGGGCGCTTTGCTGAGTATCGTCGCTGGTTATTCAGGCATGCGTGCGGCGACCTCGGCCAATGTGCGGACTGCGATGGCGGCAAAGCAGGACGGTGCCGGTGCGGCGCTGCTGACCGCCTACAACGGCGGCGCGGTGATGGGCCTGTCCGTGGCGGGCCTGGGCTTGCTTGGCGTGGCCGTCCTCTATCTTGTTTGGGGAAGCGATACTTCGACGGTGCAATATATTTCCGGATTCGGCATGGGAGCCTCGTCCATTGCCCTCTTCGCCCGCGTGGGCGGTGGAATCTTCACCAAGGCCGCCGACGTCGGGGCCGATCTGGTGGGCAAGGTCGAAGCCGGGATTCCCGAGGATGATCCCCGCAACCCGGGCGTTATCGCTGATAACGTCGGCGATAACGTTGGTGACGTTGCC
>DLYX01000563.1 GCA_003447545.1 Deltaproteobacteria bacterium
GTGACCAGCTTCTCATGATCGCGGTGAAAATCCTCGAGCTCCCGATCCACTTTCTCAGAAGGAAGCTGGACTGTCATCTCCGACCGGATCGTCGTCGTAAAGGTGGAGAGTAGACTGTAGTATTCGTTCGCTGTGATCGGATCGTATTTGTGATCGTGACACCGTGCGCAACCGACGCTGAGTCCCAACATGGCGACCGAGGAGGTGGCGAGGATGTCGTCCAGCTCGTCGTAGCGTTCCTTCTCAACCTGATTCTTGGTAACAACCGCGTTGCGGACCCCACAACCTAAAAAGCCCGTCGCCTTGAGCGCCTCCGGCTTTTCTGGCGCGATCTCATCTCCGGCGATCTGCCAACGGATGAACTTGTCGTAGGGCAGATCTTCATTGAATGCCCTGATGACGAAATCGCGATAATGGAACGCGTTCGGTCGGTCGCCATCCAGTTCGAAGCCACCACTTTCGGCAAAACGTGCGACATCCAGCCAGTGCCGCGCCCAGCGTTCACCGAAGTGACGGTTCGCCAGAACGCGGTCGATCAAACCTTGGTAGGCATCGTCGGAGCCATCCTCCATGAACCGGGAGAACTCTTCCGGTGAAGGCGGCATCCCGATGGCATTGGCAAAAACCCTGCGGATCAAGGTGCGCCGGTCTGCCCTGGGCGATGGGGCAATGCCCTGAGAGGTGAGCCGATCGAGAATGAAGGCGTCGATTGGGTTGGCACCGGCAGGCTCTTCCGCTGACGGGATCTCGATGGTCTTCAGAGGGAGAAACGCCCAGTGCTTGTCGACAAAAGTCGCCCCGTCGTTGATCCACTTTCGCAACAGGTCGATCTGCCGATTCGAGAGTGCCTTTCCATGCCCTAGCGGCGGCATGCGATCCCCGTCCGTGGCGATGACACGCGCCATCAATTCGCTCCCGTCCGCGTTCCCCGGCTTGATCGAGCCGATGTCATCAACCGCCGATTCACGCAGGTCCAGCCGCAAGTCTGTCTTTTGTGCCTGCTTGCTGTTGCGGTCAGGGCCATGGCAGGAGAAGCACTTTCTCGCCAGCAATTGGCGCGCCTCCTGTGCGACATCATTGGCCGCCGCCTCTTGCCCCCACAGAATGGCTCCAAGCATGATGTAGTAGCTCGAGATGAGGGAGATTAACCGGCGGGGATATGAGCTGTAATTGCTGTCCCCGAAGGTAGGCTCCACACACGTTTCGTCTTGCGAGCACGGATCAACCACTGCGAGCAAGCTGGTCCGATAGGAACCGGAGGTGGCTTGTTGGTGGTTCATATCACGGTTTTGGCGAGTCACTTTCTTGGGGAAAGTCAGTGACTATGACCCCCGACCAGATATACTCGTTATCCGGCACGCTCTTGTCAGAATGCCCGACGATGGCGCCGTCCTCGACCGACCAATAGCCATCGTTGCCCTTCCAGCCCGTAAGGTCTTTGTTATTGAAAAACGAGGCATCGATCAGGGGCTTGGGAATCCATTCATCCGGTTGCGGCGACGCGGTCGCCAGCGAATGCAGGCAGGCAAAAACGAAGGTGGAGGTGAGAATTACTCTCATGGATTTACAATGGGAGGGAATCAGATTCTTGGCAATGATTAGGCATTGGACACAATCGGCCATTTATTGTATTTTTTCGTCATCAAAAGTTTTAACCACAAACCAGGTCACCTTAAGTCCGAGGCGGAATCTGCCCTTTTTCAGGAGGAATTCCTTCAGTTGATGGGACCTTCCTCTCAACTGACCACGCTATTTGATCTACTTCCCGAAGCCTACTTTTTTGTCAAAAATAGAGACGGGCATTTTGTTTTTGCCAACCAGAGCACCGTTCGGGCGCTCGGTCTCGACGGTGTCAGTGAGATGCTCGGTCGCAGCGATTACGACTTTTTTCCTGCTGACCTGGCGGAGCGCTACCGCGATGAGGATCATCGAGTGATGAGCAGTGGCCAAGCCCTGCTGGATCAGGTCTGGCTGGTTCCCCACAGCAGTGGTCAGTTGCACTGGTACCTGTCGAGCAAACAAGCGCTATTCTCTGCCGACGGCCGGGTAATTGGCATTGCCGGCGTGATGCGCGATTTTGACCAAGTCGGTTCGATTCTTGAACCCTATCAAGCGCTCGCCCCGGTTCTCGAACATGTCCAATCACACTATCAACAACGGATCGAGGTTACCTCTCTGGCCAGCCTCGCCAATCTGTCTGTGAGTCAGCTGGAACGAAGTTTCAAGCACCTTTTCCGCATGACCCCGCTGAAGTACGTCACCGAAATTCGTATCCATGCCGCCTGTAAAATGCTCGTCCAGACTCGAATGAAGATCGGGGCAATCGCTGCGGATTGTGGCTTCTACGATCAAAGCCATTTCACACGTCAATTCCGGAAACTGAAGGGCACCACTCCTCTGGGCTATCGGAAACAGCGCGATGGTCTGGCGGCCGTGCCGACACCAAACGTGAATGCCTCCAACCTCGATGGGGGTGCCCAGAGTTAAACCTTCGGGAGGGTGAATGGCAGAGCCGCATCTTAAGATTACTGTCCTTTCTGTTCCGCCAAAAAGCGGATCAGGTCGCGTAAATCGGCGCGGCTCAGACTGGCAGTGAGACCGGGTGGCATCAGCGAACCCGCGTCTTGGCGGGCGGCGACCTTCTCGGTGGCGATGGATTGCGTGGTGCCGGTGGCGGCGTCGCGGATCACGATGCGCTGTTCGTCTTCGGTGTCCACATATCCGCCGATCACTTTCCCGGCTTTGGTCGTCAGCGTAGTCGCGGTGTAGCCCTCTTTGATTTGACGCTGTGGCCACAGCACCGCCTCGATGAGCAGCTCGACCGGCACGCCCGCACCGACCGCGGTCAGCTCGGGCCCAAGGAGACCGCCGGCGTCGCCCAGCTTGTGACAAGCGACACAACTGAGGTCGGCGGAGGCGTAGACTTTGGCGCCGTTGGTAGCGTTGCCGCTCGCTTCCACCTCCAAACTCAAGGCGTGGACATAGGCCTCGCTGTGTTCGGGGATCCCGACGCTCCCAGCCGCCGCCGCGTCGCGGAGCAGTCGGTCGAGCGCTGGATCGTAACGGCCGGCCGCGCCCAGAACAGCCCGCACTCGGGTCGCCAATTCTCGGCTGATCGGGGCCGTCCCCAAGGCGCCCGCCAGCGCCGCAGCGCCGCCTTCCTGACTCAGGAACGGGGTGACGACCAGGCGCGTCTGGGCATCGTCGGCGGCCTTGCGCAACAGAGCGCTGGCCTGCTGCGCCGCCCCGGGCAGATCGATTTCACAAAGCGCCCGCAGCGCTGCCTGTCGGATCTCGGGCGCTGGATCGCCGACTGCTTTGGAGATCGTATCGAGAGCATCCACGCCGAGAAGTTGTCCGAGAGATTCGACCCCCGCAGCGCGCAGCTTGGGGGGGGCTTCGACGTCGGATAGGATCCTCCCGATCCGATCCGTCAATGCGCTAGCTCTCCACTCTCCCGCCAGGCGGATGGAGTGCGTGCGGACGTCCACGTTCTCACTCACGAACATTTGTTGCAAGGGTCCGACCAACTCGCCCGCTGGCCGGATTCCCCGAACCCGGTTGGCTCCGACGAGCGCGTCAAGCACCAGCGGCTTGTCCGCCGCGCGGTCCAGCGCCCAGCGCAAATCACCCGGGGTGCCGATCTCGACCAGCAGGGTCATCAGACTGGTGGATGCGGCGGGATTCAAATCGTCGTCGCCGAGCAGTTCGCGAACTTGGGCGACGACGTCTTGGCCGCCATAGGCGCGCAGCACGAAAGTCAGGTTTGCCGGGCGCGCGAACTGGATTTTGCCTTCCTTCAGGGCGGGCAGCCAATGCGGCGCCAGCGCGTGCGCGGTCTGGGTCAGCGCATAGTCGGTGAAGCGGTCCATCGGCTTGTCGGTGGCCTTCGCAGCGACTACCATCGACCCCGCGCTGTCGATGTCGCTACAGGCAACTATGGCCTCCAGCCGCACGCGGACATGTTCGTCACTCACACTGCGGTCGAGCAACTTGAGCGGTGCTTGCAGGCGATCGCTCCATCGCCCGACGACGCGCGTCGCGTAGGCACGCGCGCGGTAGTCCTTGGCGATCAGAAGCGTTTCGAGGAGCGGGCGGTTGACGACTTCATGCGACTCAAACACGCCCAGCGCTTCGAACAAGTGATGTTCGGTATCCGGGCTTTTTGGATCGAGTTTTGCGATCCACGCCTCCAACGCCGGGATGACGTCCCTTGCGGGAAGGTCGGCGAGGCGGCGTTTCGCCTGGTAGCGCTGGTAGCGCCAGTCCGATTTCAAATGTTCGCACAACTTCGGCGCGGCCATACTCGAAAAATCGGGAGCCTTGGCAAGCGGGCGCCCCTTGGCGGTAATGCGCCACACGCGACCGTGCGTCTTGTCGCGATCGGGGTGCCTGAACGACGCCTGATAGTGCCCGATGATCGGGTTCATCCAGTCGGCGATGTAGATTGCGCCATCGGGGCCGATGCGGATATCGACCGGCCTGAAAGCGCTATGGGGTGTCTTCAATAGCGGTGGCTTTTTGGATAGGCGGTGTCCGGCGCCAGCGACCGAAGACCCGAAGCGGTCGATGATGTGGCCGAAGTAGCCCGCGATCAGCATATCGCCCTGGATCTCGTCGGGAAGGTGCGGTGACTCGGCGAACTCGATGATCATCGACTTGATCTGGGTATTGCCGATGGCCATCGCGCCACCCCAGTAGCTGCTGATAAATTCTGTCTGCACCATGCCCGGCAGCAGTTCGGAGATGCCATAGCCGTTGCTCTTAATGAAGGGCTCGCCCCAGTTGCCGAAGGCGATCCCCCACGGGTTGCCGCCGCTGGCGGTGCGCCGGTGGGCATGGAGTTGGAGGCGTTTCGGGCGCAACCGCCACGATCCGTGCTCGTCGAGCCGGCTGATGCCCCACGGTGTCTCGACGCGAGAGAAGGCGTGCAGACCCTGACAAAACAACAACTCGCCGCCCGGGCTCCAGGTAAAAGAGTTGATATTCTGGTGGGTGTCGCCGGTGCCGAAACCGGTGAGCAACACGCGGCGGGTATCGGCCTGGTCGTCGCCGTCGGTGTCCGAGAGCTGCAGCAGGTCGCAGCCCTCGCCGACGTAGGCGCCGCCGTCGCCGATCGCGAACCCGGTCGGCATGTTGAGGCCCCGCGCGAACACCGTCGTCTTGTCGGCGCGGCCATCGCCGTCGGTGTCTTCCAAAATTAGAAGCTTGTCGTCCGGCGGATCGGTGGGGACCGCCTGTGGGTAGGCCCAAGTGCAAAGCACCCACAGCCGGCCGGCCGCGTCCCAACTCATGCACACCGGGTTGGCGATCCCGTCCGTCTCATCCGCGAAGAGGTTGGCCTCGAACCCCGGTGCGAGCTCGAACGATTTCAGTTCGGCCGCAACCGAATTGTCTTTCTCCGGTGGGCCGATGGACAGCGGGCTCTGCCCAAGGGCGCAGAAAGACAGTCCGGACCACAGCAGCCCTCCAGCAATCAGATTGGCTAACGATGGTCGCTTCATTTGACGTTCTCTCTCAGTTCAAAAATCCGATCTTCCGCGCCTTCAATGCGCGGGATGATGGCGTCGACCTCGATCGGGAACCAGCGTGGTTTGCCGGGTCGGTGGTCTTTGCTGCTGGCCGTCATCTGGCGGTTGCCATAGAGGAATGCCCAGTTGGTCGGCCGCCAGTGGCGCCGCCAGAGGAAATTCTTTTGCCCGATTTGTTCGCGGATAGCATCCCAACCGGTCGACAATACCGGTGCGGGTTCGCCGGTGAGTTGCTCGCTGACCAGCGAGGCCCAACGCTCGTGACCGATCGGGGTGAGTTGCAAACCGTCGATGGTCATCCCGCCCGTATCGAACCTGCTCAGGTCCACCGCGATCCAACCGCGGCGCTTCGCGAGCTCCACGATCGCTTGCGCGTAGGCTTTTATGGAGTCGTTGTGCGCCGTCAGATCTGGCAGGTGCGGGTTTCCCTCAGCGCGGGCGAAAGGGAACGGCGTGACCAGAACGATCTTGTCGGTGCGCGACCGAACTTCTTCGTCGAGCAACTTTTCGTAGGCGCTGATGAACTCAGGCATCCGCGCCACACCGTCCATCGCTTCGACTTGCCCGAAAGCAGCCACCGCTAACGTGGCGCCAATCCGATCGAGCATCTCGGCGTGGGTGCCGAAATTGCGCGGACGCTGCTGGCGATAGACCGTGTCAGCTTGCCAAGACATGTCGCGGAAGTAGACGCTCCGTTCGCCAGCCGCAAGAGTGAGATACGTTTCCAGAGCGCCCGACTCGATCTGCTTAACCATCACCGATCCGCCGAGGAAGGCGAGAACATCTCCTTCTTCCAAAGCGAAACCATCGGTAAATCTCGCGACTTGGGTAGCGGTGGGGATCGCGCTCTCCACGACACCATTGAGGACGGCCAATGACGCGCCGGGGGCGAAGCGCCACTGGTTAGCCAGCGGGATACTTTCTTCTCCCACGCGCAGCGAAAGTTCATCCGGCTTGCCGGCGATACCGCCCAGCCAGCCGTGATCCATTACCCGCACCGCGATGGTATTCTCGCCCGCGCGCAAGACGCCGGAGGGGATCGGGTAGTTTCGCACGGTGAAGTGAGCGCCGGGAACTTCATATCCGCCGACGCGTCTGCCATTCACCCAACTCACGTCCATGTCGTCGATCTGTCCGAGATGGACAGACGCATTCGCCCCGGCCTGCGCGGCACTGAGTTCGACCGTCTTGCGGAACCAAACCACGCCATCGTAATCGGGCAGCCCCGCATTCTCGAAATGCCCGGGAAGCTTTATCGTCCTCCACGCCTTGTCGTCGAAGTCCGGCTTCGCCCAAGCATCGCCCTTCGATCCCGGGTCAGCCGCCGCAATCCGTTTCGACCAGTTGATACCGGCTCCAGTCGCCGGTGCCGCTTCGCCGCGGGCTTTGATCCGGGGCTTTTTCGTAGGCTCTATGGCCGGTTGTCCGACCACCACCAGCTTCGCGTCCAATTCGGCTTCCCCCAAGCCGGCCAGTTGCACCGGTGGATCGTGGGTTAGCGTCGGCCTCCGGTAGCGCACTGTCTGTGGTGGCCCGCCGTGGATCTGTAGCGCGATATACCCGGTGCTCTCGCCTTTGGGATCGCGCACTGCGACGCAGAGCGTACCATTGATCGCAGTCCAGATGCGCTCACCGACCGCCAGGATTTCGTAGCGGTTCCACTCGCCCGGCTTCACCGCTTTGGCGGCCCGGTCGTTCCAGTCTAGCTTCCCGCGCCCGTGCTCGTGGTAAAGTTTCCCCCAGAACCCGGCGCCCACATCGGCCTGGTAGCCTATTGCCTGGCCGCGGGCGTCCCCCTTCTTCGAACGGAACTGGATCCCCGCGTTGCGGTCGTCCGGAGTCAGCTTCACATCGACCGTAAAATGGAAATCCTCCACTGCTACCGTCGACCAGATGAACTCATTCCTCGCCACCGGCTTGTCGAAATTACCGACGATGGCACCGTCTATCACCGACCAGAACCCCTCGTTGCCGGACCAGCCGGTCAGGTCGACCCCGTTGAAAAATGAGTCTACCGCGAGGGGCTTCTTGCCGTCAGCGTTCGACGGCGACCCGAAAGTCGAAAATAGAACCGCCGTTAGAGTAGTGGTGATGGTTTTCTTATTCACGGGTTCTTGAGAAACTACCTGCTTTGCAGATGGTCATGTTTACGAGGGACTTGCCATGGTGGCTGGAGGCGGAATTAAAAACAGGCGTGGGATCGTCGTTTGAAGGGGCCGATGGAGATGGGGAAAACGCAGCCCTTATGGGTGGCTCCTATGGAGCCATTCCAAAGCCGATCATCTCCGGAGGTAGTGGTTTGCTATTCCAACTTGTTTGTCAGACTACGAACGACGCCGATTGAAGCCCAATCCGACGAGACCCAAAGCAGCCAACACAAAGGTGGACGGTTCAGGGATCGCCCGGAGCTGCAAGGCATTGAAGTGGCCAGGGAAGTTGGGAATGACTTCTATGTAGAGCCCCTGGGNNCCCTCGTTGCCGGACCAGCCGGTCAGGTCGACCCCGTTGAAAAATGAGTCTACCGCGAGGGGCTTCTTGCCGTCAGCGTTCGACGCCGGCCCGAAAGTCGAAAATAGAATCGCCGTTAGAGTAGTGGTAATGGTTTTCTTGTTCACGGGTTCTTGAGAAGCTACCTGCTTGGCAGATGGTCATGTTTACGAGGGACTTGCCATGGTGGCTGGAGGCGGAACTAAAAAAAGGCGTGGGATCGTCGTTTGAAGGAGCCGATGGAGACGGGGAAACGCAGCCCTTATGGGTGGCTCCTAAGGAGCCAATCCAAAGCCGATCATCTCCGGAGGT
>DLYX01000283.1:0-1561 GCA_003447545.1 Deltaproteobacteria bacterium
CGGCACTCGCATAGTCGAGAGGATTATAGACAAACGCCACCGGTGCAGCGAATGTCAATCCGCGCATCGACCGGGACAAGGCGCGGCCAGCATTCCACACCTGCCGCGCAATCGGCGAGTCGGTACTCACCCCGCTGCGAGAACCTTTTGTACCGCAGCAACAACGTCCTGATGAATCCCGCCGCTGGTCGCGATCACACCCTTGTTGGCGCGCAGAGTTCGCCCCTGACCGAAATCCAGAGGGGCACCGGTTGTATCGCTGACCCGCCCGCCGGCGGCCTCCACAACGGCCAATCCTGCGGCATGGTCCCAAATCTTTTCTTCGTAATCGGCGCGAGTCGGCAACCGGAGGTAGATCGAAGCATCGCCACGAGACACAGCTGCATATTTGCACTGGCTGTCAATGCGGTAAGGCTCGGCCGTGATCCCCAAAGCTGCCGCGATCTGTGCCGAGGCCGAGTGATCGGAATGCCCGGATTCGACGGATTCACAGAAGCGGGCCTCGGCGACCGTTGCCGGTGCAGCCACGCGGATCGCTTCCCCCGCGATCCCCTCGCCATCGAGTTCGTGAACCATGGCACCGCCGCCGCGCACCCCACTGAAAAGCGATCCGGTTCCACGGGGACCAGGCAGGTTCGGACAACCCAAAACGCCGAGTACCACCTCGCCGTTCTCGATCAGGCCCAATGCCACAGCGTATTGTTCCCCACGCAGAAACCCCTTGGTGCCGTCGATGGGATCAATGGTCCAATAGCGCTCCGTATCCGCCTTGGCGCTACCGCGGTCAATCCATCCGAGAACTTCTTCCTCTTCGGGTTCATACCCCATCTCGTCGGCTGCAGCCTCGACCACCGCCTGGCGTAATTCCGCGACTTCGTCTCCACGAAGATCGGCCGAACCTTCCTCGCCCACCACCAGATCATCCGGAAAGCATTGCTGCAGTTGCTCACAGACAATCGCCTGCGAGGCGAAGTCGGCCACCGTCACGGGGCTCTTGTCCTTTTTCTCGAGGGTGTCGGCGGTCACCAACCGCTGCTGCACGGCTCGGCAAATACTGGACGCCGCCCGCACGGCGTCAATTGCTGCCGCCAGATCTTTTTCACGCTCCGTCATTGTCTTCCTGCCTTCCGTCCAATGTTCTTCCGCCGAGAACGGCGTCTGCCTGCAAGCAGAGAAGCCGCACCTTGCCCTGTGCGACCAATCGGCCCTCTTCATCCCGCGACTCGGCTTCCCACAGTTGTGATTGTCGGCCGCGCGTCACCGGAGTCGCCGTCACCGTCACCTTGCCGGAACGCACAGCTCGAATAAAACTCGTGTGATTCTCCAGCCCAACCACACCGTGCGCATTTCCTCGCTCTCGCGACGACAGGCCGGCACCAATCGAGCAAACCGTCTCCACAGCGCTGCAATGAACACCGCCATGGACAATGCCATAGGGCTGGTGATGTCGCTCATCGACCACGTACTCGCCAACGACCTTTTCTCCGGACATTTCGAGGATTCGAAAACCCATCTGCTTGTCCCAATTCGAGGGAAAACCCTCGGGAATCTTGATTTCGCC
>DLYX01000283.1:1864-2374 GCA_003447545.1 Deltaproteobacteria bacterium
ACCCTCGGGAATCTTGATTTCGCCTTCCACCATACCTCTGGACGTAGTACGCGAACGCATTGTGATCCACCCCGGGGCGTGGTTGAGCGTAAGAACGAAGGAGCAACATGAATATGTCCGAAACCCGTTTCGATATTCTCGGCATCGGGAATGCCATTGTCGACGTCCTCACCAACGCCAGCGAAGAATTCCTGACCGAGCGCAAGCTCGACAAGGGCTCCATGCGCATCATCGACTCCGAAGAGGCGGAAACGCTTTATTCCGAGATGGGCGCCGGCAAGGAGGCCTCGGGCGGATCAGCGGGTAATACGATTGCCGGCGTTGCCTCCCTCGGTAGCCGCGGTGCTTTCGTCGGCAAAGTCCGCCAGGACCAACTCGGCGAGACCTTTGCTCACGATATCCGCGAGCTGGGCGTTCATTTCGAGACAAAAATGGCCACCAGCGGCCCTCCCACAGCTCGTTGTCTGATTCTCGTCACACCCGATGCCCAACGGACCATGAACACCCATT
>DLYX01000283.1:2675-3176 GCA_003447545.1 Deltaproteobacteria bacterium
CCAACGGACCATGAACACCCATTTGGGGGCGTGTGTGACTCTGACCGAGAGTGACGTGGATGAGGAATTGGTGGAGGCCTCGGCCATCACGTATCTCGAGGGCTACCTCTGGGACCCACCCGAGGCGAAACAGGCCTTTCGCAAGGCCATGGGAATCGCGCACGGCGCCAATCGCAAGGTCGCGCTTACCCTCTCGGACGCCTTCTGCGTCGATCGATACCGCGAAGAATTCTGCAATCTGGTCGATGCCGAAGCCGATATTCTTTTCGCCAACGAGGCCGAGATCATTTCGCTTTACAAGGCCACGAGCTTCGACGAGGCCCTGCAGCAGGTAAAGGCCAGCGGAACGCTGGCCGCCCTGACCCGTGGCGAACGCGGCAGCGTGGTGGTTACGGGCAGCGAAGTCCACGAAATCGCCTGCGATCCTGTAGCGAAAGTCGTGGACACGACCGGGGCCGGGGATCAATTTGCGGCAGGCTTCCTGCATGGGTTGACGCAGGG
>DLYX01000381.1 GCA_003447545.1 Deltaproteobacteria bacterium
AGCGGGGATCATCTACGGCCCGCGCATGGCGGTCGGGGGCAACGCCTTGCTGACATCCGTCGGTGGGACAGCCGGACGCCTCCTCCCCGATGAGGGCCGCCGCGGTTACGGAAAAATCGTCGCGAGTCGCGACGAAATCGTTGCCGAGGTCCGGCGACAAGTGAAGATCGGGGTCGACTGGATCAAGGTACACGTCACCGGCCTCTCACCACGGATGCAATGTGAAGGTGAGTTGCAGGTTTGGAACTATAGCGAGTTGCAACTGGTCGCGGACACAGCTCACGAACTCGACACGCCCGTCGTCGGCCATTGCCGGGGTGCCAGCAGTATCCGGGACTCGGCCCGGGCCGGCTTTGACCTGATCCTGCACGCAACGCATATGGACGAAGAAGCCCTCGAAGCGGTCGTCGCGACGCGCACACCCATCGCGCCCACCTTCACCTTTCAGGCCAACCTCGCGGAATACGGCACGGGTGTCGGCGCGTCCCCTTCCTTGCAGGAATTGTTCAAGCGGGAGATATCGGCGAGTTCCGTCATGCTGAAGCGGGCCTTCGACGCGGGTGTACCGCTTCTCTGTGGCACCGAGAGCGGGTTTTCGATCACACCCTACGGAGACTGGCACTACCGGGAGCTGGAAGTCTTCATCGAGAGCATCGGCTTGACCCCCCTCGAGACCATCAAGGCAGCTACCAGCGACAATGCCTTTGCCTTGCGCCTCGAAGGCAAGACCGGAGCGATCGAAGCCGGACGCCTTGCCGATGTGATTGTGGTGGACGGAGATCCGCTCGCCGACGTGACCGTCCTCGGCGAGCTTGAAAGAATCAAGCAGGTCTATATCGGCGGCGTGGCACAATCTACGGAGCCCCTCCGGCCCGTTCGCAAGGACCCCCCCGGTTGGCGGGTCGGTCATTATGGCAACCGAATCCTGAATTATGAGTTTGTACAGAACGAGAAAAAATAGTCTGCTTTCGCGAGGTTTGATCGCTTCTGACTGACCCCCGCGGCAACAACAGAAACCTTAGGAGTTCATATGCCTTCCATGATCGTGACCGGAGCCGCCCACGGCCTCGGCAAATGTATCGCAGAACATGCAGCGCGAGCAGGTTATCAGGTCGGCGTGCTCGACCTCGTCCTCGAAGAAGCACAGGAAGTTGCCCACGATATCGGCGGCACCGCCATGGTCGCCGACGTAAGCGATGCCACATCCGTGGAAGAAGCATTCGAGAAGTTTGGAGAAACGCCCGATGTGCTGATCAACAACGCCGGTATTTTGCGCACCGGGTCTCTGCTCGAGCATGGAGTCGAGGATTTCCGGCGGGTCATCGATGTGAATCTGACAAGCGTCTTCATCGCGTCTCAGGTCGCCGCCCGGCGGATGAAAGAAGCGGCCGGTGGTTGCATCATCAACATGTCCTCGGTCAACGGCATCAACCCGTCGACCAATTGTGGTGCCTATGCAACGGCAAAAACCGGCGTCATCGCCTTGACCAAACAAATGTCGATGGAATGGGGCGAGCACAATATCCGGGTCAATTCGATCGCACCCGGATTCATTGACGCGGGCATGCAAAGCCCGTTTTTCGAAAATCCGACCGTACGCCAGCTGCGCTCGAACGCCGTCCCGCTCAAGCGACTCGGCCACGCCGATGATGTCGCCGAAGCCGCGCTGTTTCTCGCCTCGGACAAAGCAGGGTACATCAGTGGCGAGAACATCACGATTGATGGCGGCGTGATTCACAGTGTCTTGATGCAATTACCGCGCAGTTGAAGCAGTTATTTCAGATCGATCAGATAATCAGGGGGGAACCGACAGATGAACGCAGGCTATAATCCAGAATTTAACCCGACCGGGATCGAGGGTGGGATCGACACCAATGCCCTTCCCTGGATCGATTTGACCCAAGCCCCGGGCATGGCCATCAAACCTCTCCGCGCCAGTGTCGAAACCGGTATCTTCACAGTGGTCGTCAAACTCAACCGGGGCACCGAGTTGTCAGGATTGGTCTACCTTGGCGCGATGGATATGATGATGCTTTCGGGCACCTTGTCCTACCCGGAAGGCCCCATGAGTGGAGATCTGGAGCCCGGCACCTGGGGGTACGTACCGGCAAATGCCCGCATCGACCGCCTGGTCGCCGTCGAGGATGTCGAATTTCTGGCGAATTTCCATGGACCTGTCGCGTTTCTTGAGCAAGACGGCAAAGCCATCGCCGGCGTTCTGACGAGTCTCGATATCATTGCAGCCGCACGCGAGCGCGGCGTGACTCTGGTGCCCAATACCCTGGCGGAATGCATGAAGGAGCGGCCCCCGGCCTATGAGGGAATCGCTCAACCGTTGGCCATGAACACGGCCGGTGGCACGCCGCTGGTGGTTGCGGCCGAGGGCATTGCCGCCGATGTCGGGCGCTCCGTGCACCCACATTTTATCGATACGCGAGCGGTGCCCTGGGTCATCGACCCCAACGTCCCCGATGTAGGACTCAAAGTGCTCCGCGTGAGCGAGGAAACCGGAATCACATCGCTGATCGTCCAGCATAATGGCGTCGCAGGCCCGCATTACCATCTCGGAGCGTCTGACTTCATGGTGCTCAATGGCCGCATCGGCTACCGCGCCGGCCCCCCCGAAGGTTATGGGCCCGGAGTCTGGTTCTATGAGCCGGCGGGCGCCCGTCACGAATCAACCCAGCGAGTGGGTGACGAGAACCTGATTTATAGCGCGAACCTCTACGGCCCGATCCAGTTCGATGAAGGCGTCGGAACCCCGATCGCTGCCGTCATGTCATGGATGCAATACAAGGAGGTCGCGGACGCCGCAGGGATCGAGCTGGTCAAGAGCACATTTGCTGGTGACGCATCTCTGTTGGCATGGGCACCCATCGGCAATGCGGGTCCTGTCCTGGCGGCTCAGGAGTAGATCGGATTCAGCCGCCCCACCCCGCCGGCTTGAAGGCGACGATCTTCAAGTCCGAACAATGCATCTTCAGTGAGGGCTCGAATGCCCAGCTCTTGAGCAACCCACCAAAATAATCTTCCTCATCGTAAATGGTGATCGAATCCGTAGCCTCATCCCAGGGCGAGAAATTCATGGTTGCCGCAAAGGCCTGTCCGTAGCGCGTTTGCTTCGCCACAAACGTTGCTTTCGAGGGATGTTGGCGCGGGGTGATGCAGGTATCCTCACCCGTTCGTACATCGAGAGGGACCGTAATATGACCCTCGACACTCTCCGGCCGCTTGATCTTGAGAGCGACCGCCTTGTGCCCCTGATGAGCGCCCTCGAAAACAACTGTCTCGTCATCCGGGTAGGCAAATCGGAGCGTGGCGGGATCCGGGTGCTTGGGGAAGCCCCAAACCTCGCGGCCGCCGGCAATCGCCGCGATCGCGCCAAGCGCATAGCCATCACTCGCCGGAGCGCATAACACCCGGTGACACCAAACCAGAGCTTCGGGCGCGTCTACGTTGTAGGAAAATGGACTTTCATAAGGCAGATCCAATGGCGCCGATTTAGGCGTGACCGGAAACGAGTACCATGTCTCGACGTAAGGATTTATTTGGTCGGCAGGTCCACAATCCGTGTCGACAAAATTATTGCACCACAACTGCACGGGGACATCGCCGGCGACGGTGACCGGTCGATGGTCCTCATGCTCGAACTCCTTGAGCACTTCCGATAATTTCGCCTTGCCATAAAGCACGACGTTGGTGCTGGCCAGACGCAATGGAATTCGATTGCTATGGCCGTCAGAGGCCATATAAGAATCCGTTTTCGCCCATTGCTCAAACCATTTATCGGACAGCTTTCTCTCTGGATGACTCATCGTTTTTCCTTGTCTCAAAAAATTATCCGGGAACCTTCATGTTCCGACCGCGTCATTGATTCCGTCCCTGCGAATATGGGCTAAACCGCATCCAATGCTCGCGAAGACGCCACCCCCCGAGGGTGCCTGCCTCGTTTATGACGGATTTTCGCAGGACAGTGCAGACGATACGAATGGGCTGGAAAGCCGAACGCCCCCGCCGCAGAAAAGATCGATCACAAGATCATTTACCAGGGCGCAGCCAAGGGCCAATCAGTCGAAGATCCGTCCCCGGTTGAGAAGCCCCTTGGGATCGATGGCGGCTTTCAGGGTCTTCATCAGAGCGATTTCCGGGGCGCTTCGGCTGAGGGAGAGATAGTCGCGCTTGAGGACACCGACGCCATGCTCGGCGGTAATGGCGCCGGAGTAATCGCCGATCAGGTGCATGATATCGTGGCTGATCTTCGTCTTGTCCTCTTCCCGCCCGGTATAGGCGCAGACATGCATATTATTGTCCCCGATATGACCAAATAGCAGCACTTCGATATCCGGGTATTTCGCCTTCAATTGCTGATCGAGGTCAGTGGCAAAGACTCCGATATCCGCAATCGGCAGACTGACATCCTGGTTGGATACTGGCCCGAGAACTCGAAATAGTTCACTGATCCCATCGCGTATCTCCCAAAACCGCTCCGCATCCTGATGCGATTTGGCGATCACGGCGTCCTTGAGAAGGCCGCACTCGAGTTGTCGCGACAAAACCGAGGCAAAGCGATCCGCGCCCAACGCCTGATCGTTGTCGAGATATTCCACCAGCAGATAGAAAGGCGACGAATCACCCAGCGGGCTGGACAGTTTGGGGAGCACCTCGAGGACCTTGTCAAAATAGCTCGACCACATCAGCTCGAACCCGGTGAGTCCCGATCCGAGGCTGCG
>DLYX01000314.1 GCA_003447545.1 Deltaproteobacteria bacterium
ATTCATGGACTGGCAGAGGGGAAAGAACGCTCTCGCACCATTGCTCGCCTCCTCGAAGAGGTGGGGCTTTCCTCCGATCACCGGCGGCGGTTCCCCCACGAATTCAGCGGTGGGCAACGCCAGAGGATCGGGATCGCTCGCGCGCTTGCGGTTTCCCCGCGTTTTATCGTTTTGGACGAGCCTGTATCGGCGCTGGATGTATCCGTTCAAGCGCAGGTTCTGAACCTGCTGGCCGATTTGCAGCGCGAACGGGGACTGGCCTACTTCTTCGTGGCCCATGACCTGCGCGTGGTCGCACATTTCAGTGACAGAATTGCGGTGCTCTATGCAGGTCGTGTTGTGGAATTGGCTGATCGTGATGCTCTGATCGCGCGGCCGGGCCACCCTTATACCCAGAGCCTGCTTTCCGCGGTGGCGGAAATCGGCGTTGTGGACCAGGGACGGGTGCAACTCGCCGGGGAGCCGCCAAGCCCCCTCCGTCCACCTTCGGGATGCGCGTTTCACCCCCGTTGTCCCTATGCCGCTGATCGCTGCCGTCAGGAGCAGCCGTCATTGTCGGATCGGGATCCGGGCCATGCCATTGCTTGTCATTTTCCACTCGATGGGTCTCCCGTTGCCCCCGGCGGAACAAAAGGCCAAGATAAACCGGAGAAGAAACTTTAGGAGTGATTGCGATGAAGAAAACAGGGATGACCGTCAGTGTTTTGGGTTTGGTAACGATGTTGGTTTTGCCGTCTGGTTGTTCGGCCAGAGACCCCCAGCCGGAGCTCTATCCGAACGCTCATTTGCGCAAGGTCGGTGACGCTCAGGCGAAGCAGGATATCGCCTATTGTCAGGCGTTGTCGCAGCAATACCTGCAGAAAAACAACGCAGCCGCGGACGCCGCCGGCAACACGGTCGGAGGTGCTGCGGGCGGCGCTGCTCTCGGCGCGATTGGCGGGGCCATCGGTGGGAACGCCGGAAAGGGTGCCGCAATTGGAGCCGGCGTCGGGGCAGGGCTGGGCCTGCTGCGCGGTCTTTCGAAAGGCGCGCAGCCCCCTCAAAACTATGAGGCCTTCGTCCGCAAATGCATGACGGACAAGGGGTATGACGTCATCGGCTTTGGCCGCTGAGTTTCAGGCGTCGCGTTCGGCGAGGACTCGTTCGACGGTATCAACGATCGCGACCGTGCGAGCATCAAGCTCGATGTTCACACGGTCGCCTTCGTTCTTCTCGCCGAGATTGGTCAGTCGAAGGGTCTCCGGAATGAGGTGGATCCAGAAAGAGCCCGATGCGTCGCGTTCTCCGACCGTCAGGCTCGAGCCGTCAACGGCGATAAACCCCTTGGTGCTGATATAGCGCATCCACCGAGCCGGCACAGTAATCTCGAGATCCCAGACGTGGCCATCGACTTTTCGTGAGCTGATCCTGCCTGTGCCGCTCACGTGGCCAGCGACGTCGTGGCCACCGACTTCATCGCCTACCCGAGAGCTGCGCTCGACGGCTACTTTTTGACCGGGTGCCAAATCGCCGAGTGTTGTGAGTTGCAGGGTTTCGGCAATTGCATCAAACCGGACCAGGGACCCCTCGATGGCGACGACGGTCTGACAGACGCCGTCGATAGAGACGCTGGCACCAGAGACAAGACCCTCGAGCAGAGCTTCCGGCAGTTCTACATCGTAAGTGAGAAGGTCTGGCTGTCGAGAGACGTTGGCTACGGGGAAGGCCCCGCGAGTGATTCCCGTATACATTATAGCCTCATCGTTCCTTCCTCGAGGGGATCGCGCAAGCTCCGGGGCTAGTGGCTTCGGGCGGCAGGCTCTTGTTCCGACGGCTGTTTCCCACCGGCGCTTTCCTCGACGGTCAGAAGCTCGGTCCGGGCGGTTGCCTGGCTACGCACTTGTCCTTCGAAGCGGGCGCCGGCGTCAACGGTCAGGCATCGCGCCTGGATGGAGCCGAAGACACTCCCGGTGCTGGCGATGCGGACATCGCCGCTTTCGATCACATCACCGGTCAGAGTTCCTTCGATGACCAGATCCTGTGCTCGGATCCTGGCCTCGACTTCTGCCGTTGGTCCGATGAGCAGCAATTGGTCGGCATGGACTTCCCCTTTGAGTCGCCCATCCACCCGTGCGTCGGCCGGGAAGTGAATCCTTCCGGAAAGAACAACGTCGGACGCGATCTCATGGCGAAACTGCGGTTCGCCGCGAGCCGTCTCGTTGTGGTCCTGCTGGGAGGGCGATCTCTGAGGATCGAGTGGTGTGTCCGTCGGCATGAGATCGGCGCTCGGGCCGAACTCAGTCGCGTCGGCGCTCTTTGATGCGAGCGGCCTTGCCGGATCGCTCGCGCAGGTAATAGAGCTTGGCCCGTCGGACCCGGCCCCGCGTCGCGACTTCGATCTTGTCGATTCGATGCGAATGGAGCGGGAAGGTTCTCTCGACGCCGACGCCATAGGAGACTTTTCGAACGGTGAAGGTCTCTCTCACGGAGCCGTGGTGTCGACGAATGCAGGCGCCTTCGAAGATCTGGATACGTTCTTTTTCGCCTTCAACGACTTTCACGTGGACCCGCAGGCTGTCGCCCGGGCGGAATTCCGGAAGGTCAGTTTTCAGCTGTTCGGCTTCGATCGCCGCAATGATATCGCCTTTGCCCATGATTTTCCTCGAAAATTGGACCGGATCACGTCGCGCCATGCGGGGTGTTCGCAGAATTGCGTCCACACTCCTGACCGAGAGGTGCCTCCGAGAGACTCCTTCTAACGATTGGCGATCGAGATTGCATGGATAGCCGCGGCTGGAAGGAAATTCCCCGAAAATTCATTGTTTTCGCTGGCCAAAGAGGCGGTCCAACATAATCGCGGCGGCGGCGCGGACCGACAGATGGTTGTAGTCCGAGGCGCCGTCGATCGGCGCAAGGCGTCGGGTGCATCGTTCCAGGATTTCCGACGTTAGCCCGTAGCCGGTGCCCAAAAGCAGAAGGAAGGGGGTCTCGCTTTCCGCGATTTCGCGGGACATCGCAGGGTAGCCAATGGTCCCGATACCGGGCCGTGCGGATGTCGCGATCATGGTGGGTAAAGCCCCGGTCTCGTTTTCGACCTGAGCGAGAATTTGGTCGAGATCGGAGGAGATCCGGACAAATTGCAGGGCGTCCCCGCGCGTCGGATTGTAGGTCGCGCCGTGGCCTTCCATCCAATGCCAGAGGATACGTTCGGTCAGTTTCCGCATTCCCAGAACAGGATGACCGATAAAAAACCCGTCGACGTCGTAGGTCCGAGCGGATCGAGCGATATCGTGGACGTCGATATTGGTGATGGAGGTCGTAACGACTTCACCGTCACGATTGACGACCGGGTGATGGAGGAGGGCGATATAGAACCGAGCTGGCATAAGGCGACCGTCTCAGCCCTTGCGGGTTCGATTGGGAGGAACCAGATCGGGCCGTCGTCGTCGCGTATCGGCCAGGGATTTTTCCTGGCGCCATTTTTCAATCTCGGCATGATTCCCTGACAGCAGCACCGGGGGCACCGCCTCGCCGCGGAAAACTTCCGGTCGCGTAAACTGGGGGTGTTCGAGCAATTCTTCGTTAAAGGATTCGGTTTGCAGCGACGCGGGATTGCCTATGATTCCCGGTACGAGTCGCGTGACCGCATCCACCACAACGGCAGCGCCAGCTTCGCCACCGTTGAGGACGTAGTCCCCGATGCTGATCTGTCCATCGATATAGGCGTCGAGTCGCTCGTCGACGCCCTCGTACCGTCCACAGATCAGGAGGAGCTGGTCTGTTTCAGCTAACTGGGCCGCTTTTTTTTGCGTGAAGCTCTCGCCGCGTGCCGCCAACAGGAGCTTGACGGTGGTCGGGGATGCGATCTCCTCGATCGCTGTGACCAATGGCTCAATTTTCATCACCATGCCGTGCCCACCACCATAGGGGGTGTCGTCAACGGTATGGTGCTTGTCGGTCGCCCAGTCGCGCAGCTGGTGCAAGCGGATATCGATCTTGCCGGCAGTGATGCCCTTGCCGATCAGGCTGGTTTGCAGAATGCCGGAGAAGTATTCCGGGAAAATTGTCAGGATATCGATGCGCACCAGAGTCTATTCTTCCGGAATGAGGCCTTCAGGCGGGTCGATGGTCGCGGTGCGTCCGGGCAGATCGATCTCGACCACGATCGGCTCGACAACCGGAATCAGAGATTCGCGATCTCCGAGACGTACGATCCAGAGGTCGTTGGCCGGCATGGACTGGATCTCCTCGATACGACCGACCAGCTGTCCCTGTTTCGTGCGCACTTCGAGACCGATGGCCTCCCAGTGATAGATGCCGGTATCTCCTGCTTCCGGCAGTCCGTCTCGCTCGATGCGGACTTCGCAACCCACCCAGGGCTGCAGCGCATTCAGGCTCTCGATATCTGCGAGGCCCATAAGAATGATGTTCTTGTGAGGTCGGCTCTCCAGAACTCGGAAGGCCTTTTGCTCGCTGCCGTCTCGGCTGATCAGTGTGATCGTATCGGCCGAAAGGAGGCCAGGGGAGCCGGGGTTGAACGGGTGGATCTTGGCGAGCCCTCGGACACCATGCCCGCCAACGATTTTGCCAACGGCAATGGCTTCGTCTGGAGGCTGTTTTGCTGAGCCTTGCTCGGCAACAACTTCGACGGCAGCAACTTCGATGGCTGCAGAAGGATCCGTATCTGATCTCGGGGGTTTCGTGAGCTATTTCTCTTCGATGATTTCGAGGACGATCTTGCGGCTCTGCCGCGAGGCCACCGCATTCACCAGAGTACGGATGGATTTAGCGGTGCGTCCCTGTTTCCCGATAATGCGTCCGAGATCCTCGGGAGCGACGCGAAGTTCGATGATGGAGGCGGTTTCGCCCTCCGTCTCGGTGATGACCACCGCATCCGGGTTATTCACCAGATGCTGGGCGATCAACTCTACCAGTTCTTTCATCATATCAGCCCTCAGCAGCGGCCGGAGCAGCTTCTGTGGCGGGAAGTCCCGTCCATCCCGCCTGCTTGAGGAGGATGGCCACAGTGTCGCTCGGCTTCGCACCGTTTCGGATCCACTTCTCGACTTTGTCGAGATGGACACGAAGATTCACAGGTTCCGAGGTCGGATCATAATGGCCGAGTTGCTCCAGAAAGCGCCCATCGCGTGGGGACTTTTTGGAAGCCGCCACGATACGATAGAAAGGACGTTTTTTCGATCCGTGACGTGCAAGGCGAATGGTGGTTGCCATGAGAACTCTCCGTGAAACCTGACTTGAATCTCTAAAATTAACCGAGGGACAACGACGGACGGCTTATTCCACCCGACGCAAGACCCTCCCTTTAGCGCCCGCCTCCGAGTTGGGCAAGGAGGCCTCGCCCGCCACCTTTGGTGAGCGATTTCATCATTTTCCGGGTTTGGTTGTACTGCTTCAGGAAACGGTTCACGTCGGAAACGCGTGTCCCGCTGCCGCCAGCGATGCGTTTTCGGCGACTCGAATTGAGAATGAGGTGATTTTGACGTTCCTGGTGCGTCATTGAATCAATGATCGCCTCGATTTTTTTCAATTCGGAGTCTGCACCGGCGAGATCTGCCTTTTTCGCCATTTTTTTCATTCCCGGGATCATGCTCATCAGGTCGCCAACCGAACCCATCTTTTTCATGGTCCGGAGCTGGTCACGGAAATCTTCGAGAGTGAACTCGTTCTTTTTGAGTTTTTTCTCGAGTTTGGCGGCTTCCTTGCTGTCGAAGGCGGCCTCGGCCTTCTCGATCAGGGACATCATATCGCCCATGCCGAGAATGCGATTGGCAACGCGATCCGGGTGGAAGACCTCCAGATCTTCCAATTTTTCGCCGATACCGGTGAATAATACGGGCTTGCTCGTGGTTGCGTGGAGGGAGAGCGCGGCGCCGCCGCGGGCATCACCCTCCATTTTCGAGAGGATGATTCCGTCGATACCAACGCCATCGCGGAATCCGGTGGCGACCGCGACCGCGTCCTGACCGGTCATCGCGTCGGCAACCAGCAAAACCTCATGCGGATTGGTAATTTTCTTAATTTCGCGCAGCTCTGTCATCAGCGCTTCATCAATGCTCAACCGACCAGCAGTATCCAGAATCAACACATCATAGGCTTGCAGCTTGGCCACCTGCAGCGCACGTTTCGCAATTTGCGCCGGGGTTTCGGCATCGGCTTCGGGCAAGATGCCGACCTCTGCCTGCTCGCCCAAAAGCCGCAATTGTTCGCGGGCTGCCGGGCGCGTCATATCAAGTGACGCCACCATGACTTTCTTGCGTTCACGGCTCTTCAGCCGCAGCGCCAATTTACCCGCTGTGGTGGTTTTGCCGGAGCCTTGCAGGCCTGCCATCAAAATCACCGANNCGCGTCCTGACCGGTCATCGCGTCCGCGACCAGCAGAGTTTGCTGCGGGCGAATGGTGTCACGAACATGAGTCAATTCGGACATCAGGGCTTCATCAACGGCAAGACGGCCCGCGGTGTCGACCAGAATCGTGTCGTGGAAACCGGCTTTTGCTGCTGCGACAGCCGCGGTGGCGACAGCGACAGCGTCCTTGGTATCGCTGGGCGTATCGTGGACGGCGCACCCGTCGCCCACCTGACCGGCCAGTGTTTTCAGCTGTTCGATGGCTGCCGGGCGAGAAA
>DLYX01000320.1:0-1963 GCA_003447545.1 Deltaproteobacteria bacterium
CTTTGTAGGCGGTAACGACATCCGAAAAGGCCGCGTTCAGATGTGCGGACAGCGCGGGTGAAATCGGAACGCCTGTGTTCTGCGGGATATTGTACAGGACGATCTTCGGCGCTTGGGCACCCAGGGTTTCGATCAGTCGGCTGTAGTAGCGATAGAGCCCCTCGTCGCTGGGGGGATAGAAGAATGGTGGCAGGACCATCGCGGCGGCGCAGCCAATTTCGGCGGCATGACGGGTGAGCGTGGCCGTCTCCTCAAGGTTGCACAATCCGGTGCCGGGCATGAGCTGCCCAGGCCTAGCGGTGCCCGAAGCGACAAGTCGCTCGAGCATTGCCATCCGCTCGCCCATGGTGTTCGAGACCGCCTCGCCCGTAGTTCCGAAGGGCGACAGGTAATGCGCGCCCCCGTCCAGACAATGTGCGGCATGCTCCAGGTAAAGGCCCTCTGTGATGGAAAGGTCGTTCTCGTAGGGTGTGAGCAGCGGTGTCACGACCCCTGTCAGGCGTTCAGTCTTGGCCATCCCCTCAATAGCCACGTGCTGGGTCCACGATATTCAAGAGCTTCTCGCCCCGCGTCCAGCGGTCTAAATTGTCCAGGAAAAGCCGGAACGAGGCTTCTTCCCATTCTGCATGAACCGACGAGCAATGCGGTGAGACGATGACATTATCGAGCGCCCAGATCGGGCTGTCCGGAGGCAAGGGTTCAGTCTCGAAAACATCCAGTGCCGCCGCCGCCACATGCCCGGTTATCAGCGCATCATGAAGGGCAGACTGGTCCACCACGCCGCCACGGGAGACATCGGTGAGGATCACACCGGGCTTCATCCGCGCGATCTCTTGCGCGCCGATCAAGCCGCGCGTCGGGGGGATGAGCGGCGTCGAGACCGCGATGAAATCCGCGCGCGGCAGCAGGTCGGGCAAGTCACTGGCAGCGTGCACTTCGTCAACATGATCCATGCGCTGAGGGCGGGCCCGCGTTCCCAGCACGGTCATACCAAAAGCCTTGGCTCGTTTCGCCACCGCCTGCCCAGTATGGCCAAGCCCGACGATCAGGAGCGTCTTGCCAGCAAGCGGGCTGACAAGCCGGGCGTTCCAGACCCGTGCTCCCTTGTCCCGTTGCAGTCCGGGAATATCCAGCGTGAAATGCAGAAAGCCGCCGAAGATGTATTCCGCCATCATCCCGGCGGCCACGCCTGCGGCATTGGTCACCGTCGTTTTTGCCTGGTCCCATTGCCCGTAATGGTCGGTTCCCGCCCCTCCATTGGCGACCCAACTCGGGCCGCGAGGGCCGAACAGCGCGTCGCGCGGAAAACCCGGCGTACCTGCGAAGCGCACGGAATAGACCACTTCGGGACGGTAGCTTTCGATCAGTGAGGGAAGGGCGTTGTAGCTGTCGCATTCACGAAAATCCGCGTCCGGGAAGCTGGCCCGCAACCACCGGGCAAGCGGCGCGGTATCACTGTTGTGCAAGATAATACGCGGGGTGTCAGACATGAGGCTTCTCCATTGGCGCGCGAACAAGTCGCGCGAGTTCCTCGAATTTCGCTTCCGGCTGCATAAGCTGTTCGCGCATCTCCCAGATGGCCCGCCGCCGCGGTTCGGGGAGGGCCGAGGCCATAATGTGAAACTTTGCTTCGACTTCGTGCATGTCCATCGGTGCTTCGGATCCGCCGCGTGCGTTCACGTCTCCCGATGCCAGCCTCCTGCCGTCTTTCAACTCTACGGTCACATCCGACCAGCGGCCCTCGGGGAAGCGCTCGGAATGCCGGACTGCTTCGTGCACTGAAATCCGCGGAAGCAAAGCTGCAACTTGCGGATCGCTCAGCCCCGCACCGGTGATCTCATCCGGTCCGATCCGACCATGGACGAGCATCGTGGCAAGTGCGAATGGCAAGGAATACTGCGCTTGAGACGTGGTCGCTGGCATTCCCGGAAAAAGCGCTGCAGACTCGGCGAAGGTGTTCACT
>DLYX01000320.1:2355-7930 GCA_003447545.1 Deltaproteobacteria bacterium
AGCGCTGCATGCGCCCAGCGGCAGATCGGATAAGGCTTGATATAGTTCTGCTCGATCGTCCAGACCTCGCCCAGATCAGCCCAGAACTGCGCCGCATCTTCGTTCTCCACAGTAATTGCCGGAGCGCCAGTGAACCCGTCCTTCGCCATGAGCGCGGCCATTGATCCCACCAGAGCCCCCATGCCCGAGCCGTCATGCAGCATGGTCGGGTTGGCAATCTCGCGCATCATCTGGCTGCGGGGTCCGTGATACTCTGCAATGCCAAAAGCCTGACGAAGCTGATCTGGGTTTGCGTCCCCAAGGCGGCACCCGATTGCTGCAACCCCCAAGGCATTCCATGCCCCCGAGGTATGGTAGTCGCTGACGGAAGTATGCAGTGCGAAGGCGGCCCGTGCCGCGATCTCGTAAGCCACAACCAGCACCTTTAGGGCATCCCGCGCCGAAAGCTCTGGCCTGTTTTCCGCAAAGGCGAACAATGCAGGCACCACGGCGCAGCCGATGTGACCCTTGGTTTGGTTGAGCCCGTCATGCGCATCAAGATTGTCAATCTGAGTGGCCGTGGCAAAGGCTGCCCCCGGGATCGAAGCGCAACGGCCATCGAACATCATGTGGGCTGCGTGTTCGGGCGCACCGGCTCCGTGAAAGGCAAAAACGTGATCGCGTGCGATACGACCGGCTGCAAGGCCTGCAGCACCTGCCGCCACACCCACCGTGTCGATCAGAAGCGTCGCGGCCATGTCGAGCGTACTTTGCGGTATATCCCGACCCGAAAGAGCAAATTCGGCAATCCTGTCAAATCTCATAGACGTTTCCTTTCCAGAAGCTGTCCGAACCCCGTCATGGGTTGCCCGATACCGGCCAGTTGCATGGCCTGAAACATCATCGCCTGGTTTGAGCTGATCAACGGCTTGCCCACGGCCTGCTCAAGCCGCGCGATGGTCTCGACGCTGCGCATATCTGTGCAGGACAGGACCAGCACCTCAGCTTCAGGATGATCGGCGGCAAGACCCAGATCATACACGGCTTGCGGGTCCAATTCGCCCTGTCCATAATTATCCAGCGCATCGCCCACCTCGGAGCGAGCCACTGTTTCGACACCGGTTTCAGCCAGGAAATCGATGGCCATATTATTGATCGCGGATACATAAGGCGAGGCAAAGCCGATACGCTTTGCCCCAAGAAACTCAAGCGCATTAACCAGAGCCCCTGCGGCGGTAACGGTTTCGGCTGCGCCTTGCGCATTGATCCGTTCGGCGAGCGCACGGTCAAAGTCAAATCCGTGGGTAAGCGTGGCCGAGGTGCAGCCATACAAGATCACGTCCGGACGCACGCCCTGAAGCAGGTGCAAGGGTTCGGAAAGATCAGCCGCACCCAGCCCGTGCATCTGGTCGGCATCGGGTATTTCATCCTGATCATAGCCCCCCATGCGGGCGAAATGCAGGGATACACCGTCGGGTCGCAAGAGAACCATATCGGGTTCAAGGTTGGTGTTTGTGAAGGGTACGAGAATGCCGAAACGCCTCCGTCCGCGTGATTGTGTCATGCCTTTCCTCCCATAGCCCAATGTTCCAAAAGACTTGCCGCAAAATTGAGCTCTTCTGCCGTCCCGACTGTAACACGCAGGCAGTCGGACAGCCCGGCACCGCTTTGTGCACGCGTAACCACGCCTTCTGCGCGCAAGGCCGCATCCGCCTGCTGTGCCGCCCGGGCATCGTCAAAGCGGATCAGCGCGAAATTTGTAAAGCTTTCAGCCACGTCAAATCCTGCCTCGCGCAAGCGGTGCAAAAACCCGTCGCGCAGGCGGGCGGTTATTGCGCAGGTCTCGCGCATGTAGGCCTGATCCGACAGGGCTGCTGCCGCAGCGGCCTGCCCGGCAGCTGAGATATTGTTTGGGTTCATTACCTTGCGAACCTCACCGGCAATGCTCTCGGGGAACAGCCCCCAGCCAACCCGCATTCCGGCCAGTCCATAGGCCTTGGAGAACGTGCGCAGGATCACCGTGTCGCCACGCCCGACTAGATCAAACACGGGCTCGCCCAGATGGTCGGCGAACTCGCCATAGGCTTCGTCGACGACCAGCAAGATATCCCCACGCAGCCCTTCACGTAGGCGAACAAGCTCGGCACGCGGGATGCGGGTGCCGGTGGGGTTGCCTGGATTGGCGATGAAGACGATGCGGGTATCCGGCTGGACCGCAGCAAGTAGGGCATCGACCGAAGCGGTCACACCTTCCTCGGGCGCGGCATCGTAGCGCGCCCGCGTCAGCTCAGTGGCGGTTAGGAAAAACGGATAGGCATGGGCCGGTGCGAGAACCGCGCCTTGCTCATCGCAATAAGTTTGCGTCAGGCAGGCAATCAGCTCCATCGACCCATTGCCACAAAGGATGGCCGAGGCCGGAATGCGATGCAGCGCGGCCAGTTCATTGCGCAACCCAGCCCACTCCGGATCGGGGTAGAGATGCGCGTTCGCCACGGCGTTGGCCACGGCGTCGTCCACCTGTGGGCTTGGCCGGCGCAGGCTTTCATTCTGCGACAGCGAGATAAGGCGCTTGCCCGCGGGCGCATTCAGTTCGGCGAGCGCATAAGGCGACATTGCCACGACATGAGGGGTGGGTCTGATCATGGCTCAACCCCATAGATTTCGCGGGCGGTCTCGGGGCTGATCAGCCCTTCCTGAAGGTCGCGCCTGATGTCCTTGCGGCTTCGCTCTTGCGGCAAACCGAAGCCCGCGCCGCCCGGGGTTTCGAAGATCAGTGTTTCTCCGGCTTTCACGCGGACCTCTCCTTTGCCCGGCAGGTCGGATCCGTAATCGCCGATGCGAATACGCCCCGCCGCCCCATTGCCCCCGCCATAGCGGCCACGTGCAGGGTTCAGAACCCGCTCGACCGAAAGGAACAGCATGAAATCTTCATGTTTCGAGGAGCGCATCTCGATATGCTGCCCCAACCCGCCGCGCTGTCGCCCGGCGCCGCCGCTGTCGGGCTTGAGCTCGCGCCGCGTTATCAGTACCGGTGCCACCGCTTCGGTGGTTTCCACCTGTGATCCCCAGACACCGGACGGGAACGCCGTGGCCGAAAGCCCGTCCAGACCGGGCCGCGCACCGGTGCCACCGGAAAAAACCAGTTCCAGCGCGAATTGTTCATCCCCGCGCGACACAGCTTCGGGCACATGGCGCAGCGGCAGGTCGTACATGCAGGACGAGCCCTCGGCAGGAACCTTGTCGGGCAGAACCTGCGCAAGACAACCATAGACCAGATCGGGGGTCATTTGCCCCAGCGTATGGCGCATGGCCACCGGCGCCGGGGGCTGGGCGTTCAGGATGCAATCCTTCGGACCGGTGACGCGGAAAGGAGAAAGCGAGCCAGCGTTATTTGGAATATCCGGGCCGATGATGCAGCGAAGGGCAAACACCGAATAGGCAGTGGCATAGTTCAAGGGTACGTTGATGCCCTTATTCGACAGGCCCGAAGTGCCGTCGAAATCCAGCGTGATGTGATCCTCGGCAATCGTCAGGGCGGCGTGCAGGTCGATCTCCTGCTCATATCCGTCCACTGTCAGTACATTACGCCATGTCCCTTTGGGTAGCTCCGCGATGGCGTCAAGCGTGCCGCGATAGGAGGTGTCGATGATGTAGTCGGCCAGCTTGTCCAGATGGTCGATGCCGAATTCTTCCATCATACCCGCAAGCCGTTTTGCCCCGTTTTCGCAGCAGGCGATCAGCGCATAGATATCGCCTTCGTTGGCGATGGGTTCGCGTGAGTTGGCTTTGACGATCTCCATCAGAAGCGTGTTCAGCGCGCCCGCGTCCATCAGCTTGCAGGAAGGGATCAGCAGCCCTTCGTCATAGATATCTGCGCCTTCGGGGCCCATGCCCAACCCGCCCAGATCAACCAGATGCGAGGTGCAGGAGGTAAAGCCGACCACGTGATCTTTGTGGAACACCGGCATCATCAACAGGAAATCATTCAGATGCCCCGAGGCGATCCACGGATCGTTGGTCATGTAGATGTCGCCGGGCTTCATGTCCTGAATCTCGAAGTCCCCGCGCAGGGTCTTCACCGCTTCGGCCATGGTGTTGATATGTCCCGGCGTGCCGGTCACGGCCTGCGCCAGCATCCGGCCTTTAAGGTCGAAAATACCTGCCGAGATATCCCCGCATTCACGCACGATTGGAGAAAAGGCAGCGCGGATCAGCGCTTGGCCCTGTTCCTCGACCACGGCCAGAAGCCGGTTCCACATGACCTGCAATCGTGTGTCTGTCATTTTCATTCTCCCCCCTCCCGATTGCGGTTGAGCCAGATATTGCCGCCGCCATCCACATTGGCCGAGAAATCGGCGCTGACGAAGGTGGTGGTCTGCGGCTCGATGATCAGGGCGGGGCCTGAAAGGTGATCGCCTGGGCGCAGCGCAGCGCGGTCATGGCTCTCCGCCTCGCGCCACGCGCCGGTAACATCGCACAGGATAGAGCGGTGCCCGTTGGGCTTTACGCTCTGTCTTGTGGAAGGTTCGGGATAGTGCTCCAAGGCGCGTGGCTCAGAGGACACCTCAAGCGCCCAGTTCAGGATTTCGATGGTCATGCCCGGCACCGCGCGGCTGAACTGGCGACTGTATTCCTCTTCAAAGGTCCGGCGCAACGCGGGGATGTCATCCTCCTCCAACGCACGGTCTGGTAGCGAAATTTCGATCTCGTGACCCTGCCCGTGATAGCGCATGAACGCCTGCCGCCTTTGTGTTAGCGCGCCCTCGGGTGCACCTGCCCGCACAACTGAAAGGGCCTCGTCGTTCATCTCGTCAAAAAAGGCGTTGAGCCCGTCGCGATCAAGCGCCTCGAGCGTGGCATAGCGCGAGCGGATGATTTCGAACGAGACCGGTGCGAACAGGAACCCTACCGCTGAGCCGACGCCGGGATCGCGCGGGATAAGGATGCGGTCGACCTGCGAACGCCGCGCCACCCGGGTTGCGTGCAGAGGGCCGTTGCCGCCAAAAGCAATCATCAGGCGTGCCCCCAGATCCTTGCCAGATTCCACGGCATGCATCCGGCCCGCGCTTGCCATGTTCTCGTCAACGATCTCGCTGATCCCATGCGCCGACTGCGCCGCATCAAGCCCCAAAGCCTGCCCGACACCTTGTTCAAGTGCCACTTGCGCTGCCTTCATGTCAATCGCCAGCCGCCCCTCGGCAAAGCGGCCAGGTTCTATCAGCCCTTGCATCACGTCGGCATCGGTCACGGTGGGTTCAGTGCCCCCCTTGGCAAAAGTCGCGGGTCCGGGTTCCGAGCCCGCGCTTTCCGGCCCGACCAGCAAACGGCCCAGCCGGTCCACATGCGCGATGGAGCCGCCACCGGCACCGATCTCAATCATTTCGATCACAGGGATGCGCACCGGCATGCCCGACCCCTTGATGAACCGGGCCGCCCGCGCGATTTCAAATTTGCGAGCGCTTTGCGGACGGAAATGGTCGATCAGGCACAGCTTGGCGGTGGTGCCCCCCATGTCGAAACTCAGCACCTCGCGCTCGCCGGTCTCGGCCGCGATACGCGCCGCCAGAATGGCACCGCCTGCGGGGCCCGATTCCAC
>DLYX01000542.1:0-2170 GCA_003447545.1 Deltaproteobacteria bacterium
GTCCACCGTGGGAGTGCTCGCTGTGCTGGAGCTTCCGGTCACGTCGCCTTCGGGCCACCAGCGCAAGCGAAACCGCCCCTGACCCCGAGCGACGATCTGCGCGGCAGGCGCACCGCTGGAGGTTGCGTATTCCCCCTGCAGTCGGCCTTCGACGCCCGCCTGCGCCGGATCCAGAATTGCGGCCGGAAGCAAAAAGGCCGGGGGTGCGGTGCATCCCGGCAAGATCATCGCGATTGCCGCCAGTAGAATTTGATGGATTCTGCTCGGGAGCCGGTCGCGTGAATAGAGGGTATGCATCCGCAATTTCTTATCATTCAGGCAGTCTCGGTCCATCCTTCCGGGCTCGTCGCGCGGGTTTCTGCCAACCCGGGGCCTGTTTTCGGTGGATGCACAGCAAAGAGGAACCCGGTAGACTCCCTTGGTGCCGGACAATGGTCTTGAAACCCGTTTGCAGCACACGCTGCGCAACACAGAGGGCCTCCTGCCGGGCAGTCGGCTGGTGGTCGGCGTGTCGGGTGGGGCGGACTCCACGGGGCTTCTCGCGGCATTGACGGCGCTTGCCTCGAGCGGTCGATTGCCGCTCGAGATTGCCGTCGCGCATGTTGACCACGGATTACGCGGTCAGGAGTCTGCGCGTGATGCGCAGTTTGTCGAGTCGCTCGCGCGGAGGTGGCGGTTGCCGTTTTTCCTGCACCGGTTCGATCTGGGGCCGGAGACCGCGAATCTCGAGGCTCGGGCACGGCAGGCACGCATCACGGCGTTGCGAGCGACGGCGGGTGCGTGGCGTGCACGCTGGATTGTTGTGGCGCATACCGCCGAGGACCAGGCCGAGACCTTCCTGATGCGTCTGGCACGTGGCGGAGGAGTGGCTTCGTTGTCGGCAATGGCTCCGCTGCGCGCCGATGGTCTGATGCGCCCCTTGCTGCACGAGCGACGCGAAGATGTTCGGGACTATCTGCGCATGCGGGACATCGCGTGGGTTGAGGATTCCTCGAATGAGGAAGAGCGCTTCTTCCGCAATCGCGTGCGGCGCGATCTGCTGCCGGAAATGGCACGTGTCCTCGAAGTCGATGTAACCAGTCGGATCTCGGACCTGACGGCCGAGCTTCGCGTCGAGTCGCGACTTGCAGAAGCGTGGGTCGAGAACCTTCTGCGCGGTTTGCCCGATGGAGAGCTACCACTGCGCTTGCTCGAAATCGTTCCAGGCGCGAGCGCGCGTATCGTGCATCAATGGCTGGCGCAGCAGGGCGTCTCCGCGACACGCCGGCAGGTCCGACAATTGTTGGCCGTTGCCGCCGGCTCCTCGCCGAGCGGCGGGGTGGACCTGTCCGGGGGAGATTGCGTGAGGCGTCGCTACGGCTCTCTTTTCTACCTCTCGTGCGCGGATGTGGAGAGGATCGGGCGGGCGAGCCGGCCCTGGACGTGCACGAATCTGGGCTTGCCCGGCGACTGCCTGCTGCCCAATGGCACCCGACTGCGCACCCGAGCGGGCTTGTGGGGAGAGGTGAATCCTCCAATTTCCTGTCTGCGGACGATTCTGCCGGAAGCCGCCGGGCTTGAAGGCCTTCGTGCCCGAGCGCCATCCCCGGGTGATCGGCTCCGTTTACCATCAGGCACCCGTAAATTATTCGATTTATGCACAGATTTGGGCATTCCTCGCGACTTGCGGGGTGGTCTGACGGTGATTTTGGAGGACAATGAGGTTGTATGGGTCCCGGGTGTTTCGGCCGCCGGGCGCTGGTCGGATCCGGGCAAGAACGACGGTCTCGTGTTAATCGCGGAAGGTGATTTGCTGCAGGACCTGAACGGGTGTAGAAAAAAGGCCTGAGTTTCCAAGAGAAATCGGAAAAAAATTGAACCAATTTTCAAGAAATTTACTTCTTTGGCTCGTACTGGGCCTGCTTTTCATGTTGCTGTTCCAAATTTTCTCCAAACCGGAGGAGACGGAGCCTGAGCGCGTCTACAGCGAGTTCTCCACCGCTCTCGAGCGCGGTGAGATCTCCGAGGTCACGATCCAGGGCAAGGAAATCACCGGTCGCTACAAGGACGGAGACTCCTTCCGCACTTATGATCCCGGCGACACGGACCTGGTGAGCCGCCTCCGCGCGCAAGATGTGAAGATCGAGGCCCAGCCCGAAGAGGGCGAACCCTGGTACGTGATCCTGCTGGT
>DLYX01000542.1:2545-3006 GCA_003447545.1 Deltaproteobacteria bacterium
CAGATGCAGGTTGGCGGCGGCAAGGCCATGTCTTTCGGCAAGAGTCGCGCGCGTCTGCTCAACGAAGCGCAGGAGAAGAATACCTTCAAGGACGTGGCAGGCGTTCAGGAAGCAAAAGAAGAACTCGAAGAGATCATCGCCTTTCTCAAGGACCCCAAGAAGTTCACCAAGCTGGGTGGACGAATCCCCAAGGGCGTTTTGCTCGTCGGACCTCCCGGCACGGGCAAGACGTTGCTGGCCCGAGCGATCGCTGGTGAAGCCGGCGTACCGTTTTTCTCGATCTCGGGTTCGGATTTTGTCGAGATGTTTGTCGGCGTCGGTGCGTCGCGTGTGCGCGACTTGTTTGTGCAGGGCAAGAAGAACGCTCCCTGTATTATCTTCATTGATGAAATCGATGCCGTCGGTCGGCAGCGAGGCGCGGGCCTCGGTGGTGGTCACGACGAACGCGAGCAGACGCTCAA
>DLYX01000070.1 GCA_003447545.1 Deltaproteobacteria bacterium
CCTCTTTCGGGTCGCGGGGACGCTGCCAAAGGCTTCGGGCTGCCGTGGAAGCGGGCACCTATCGGCCGGATGCCCGCCGGGTTGCCGAGGCGATGCTTTCGGGGCCGTGTGCGGACTTCTTTCAGGTTCAGATGGGAGAGATCCCTCTGGCTTCCTGAGGGGCTGTTGCACCTGCGCGGGGGGGTCGGTAGCCCGAAAGGGTGACTTCGAAGGCCCCGGTTGGCGAGGATTCCGTTCTGGCGGCTTGCGTGCAGATGCGCGTGGGATCGGACAAGGAGAGAAACCTGCGCACGGCATTTGACCTGGTGCGGAAAGCCGCCGATCAAGGCGTGCGTCTCGTCGTCCTGCCCGAGCTTTTCTCCTGGAGAGGCGCAACGGCACAGATGGCTGCCGCTGCCGAGTCTCTCGAGGGTCGCACCGTCGAGTTGCTCAGCGAGGTGGCTGCCGAAATGGGGGTGACTCTGGTCGCGGGCTCGATTCTGGAAGCTGCCGGGACGGCCGACGCTCTTCCCTTCAATACCATGGTGGTTCTTGGTCCCGATGGCGCGCGGTTGGGGGTCTACCGAAAGATGCATCTCTTCGATCTTGAAGTGCCCGGGGGGCCGGTTGAAAAAGAATCAGCAAGGTTCCAGGCGGGTCACCAACCCGTTTGTGTTTCGACGCCGGTGGGCAAGATCGGTCTCTCGATCTGCTATGATCTGCGATTTCCGGAACTCTACCGAGAGCTGGTGCGCGAGGGCGCGGAAATTCTCGTCACCCCTGCGGCCTTTACAGCGCATACGGGCCCGGCACATTGGGAGGTCCTTCTTCGCGCCCGTGCGATTGAAAATCAATGCTGGATGTTGGCTGCGGCTCAAGTCGGTCCGGTGACTTCCGGAACAGAGGTTTGGGGGCATTCCGCGCTGATCGACCCCTGGGGATCGATTCTGGACCTTCGCGCCGAGGGTGAAGGGTTGGCCATGGCGGTTCTGGACCGGTCGTTGGGTCGGGCGGTTCGCCAGCAACTTCCGTGTCTGCAGCACCGTCGGATTTCGCTATGAGAAACAACGAGAAAATCAAACCTTTTTTTCGGGTGGTCCCCCCGGCGGAGGCGCGGGAGGCGATCGGTCGGATCAACTCGCTCGGCTCCGAGTTTGTTCCGGTAGAATCTGCGAGTGGCCGCGTTCTGGCCGCGGCCCTGCTGGTTCCCGGCGACCTGCCGACATTCGATCGCGCCCATATGGATGGTTATGCGGTGCGGGCCCGGGACACTTTTGGTGCGTCGGATTCCCTGCCTGCGTATTTGAAGCTTTCGGGTGTGGTCGAGATGGGTCAGGCACCCAAAGAACCATTGCCGCGCGGTTGCGCGATGAGGATTGCTACCGGGGGCATGCTCCCGGAAGGCGCCGATTCGGTGGTCATGATCGAGTACACGGAAGAAGTGGCGGGGGGGCAGGTCGAGGTCAGTCGGAGCGTGTCGCCTTGGGAGCATGTGATCCGTATCGGTGAGGATATCGCAGCCGGCGCAGAGGTTTTGCCGGCGGGGAGGCGTCTTCGCCCCCATGATCTGGGCGCATTGACCGGGGTGGGCATCCTCGAGGTTTCGGTGGTTCGACGCCCCCGATTGGCCTTGATCGGCACTGGCGACGAAATTGTGGACCCTCGAACCGAGCCCGCACCGGGCCAGGTCCGGAATATCAATCAGATCTCCCTGCGCGCGATGGCGGAGGCGGCCGGGGCAGAGGTCCTGGACTTCGGGATCTGCAAGGACGACCCGGAGGCGTTCGCGAGCGTTCTGGCGCGTGCTCTGGAGAGTGCGGATACGGTATTTGTTTCGGGCGGCAGCTCGGTGGGCGTCAAGGATATGACTCTCGATGTCATTGCCGGAGTCCCGGAGACGGAACTTCTTTTCCATGGTATCTCGGTCGCCCCGGGGAAGCCGACCATTCTGGCGATGACCGGAAACGGATCGGAACGAAAGGCGATTGTCGGTTTGCCCGGCCATCCTGTGAGTGCGTTGGTGATTTTTGCCGTCTTCGGAGGCCCGTTGGTGCGGATCCTCTCGGGCGAGGCGCCCGCTCTCGCCTTTGCGCCGCAGAACCGTACCCGGGCGAAATTGGGGCGGAATATCGATTCGGCACCGGGTCGCGAAGATTACGTTCGCGTCCGCGTCGTGGAAGGCCCGCAAGGAATGGTGGCCGAGCCATTGCCCGGTAAATCTGCGGCCATTTTTTCTCTGGTATACGCCGACGGGTACGTTGTCGTGGATCTGCATCGCGAGGGCCTGGAAGCTGGCAGCGAAGTGGATGTGATCCTGTTCGCAGGGGGGATCTGATGTCGAGAAAGCGCTATTTGAACAAAAAGCCACTGCAGGAGGCTCGGGCCGATATGTTGGCCAGCGCGAGCCCTCTGTCCACGCACGAGGTGGTTGGGGTCGAGGGGTCTCTGGGCCGGATTACCGCGGATGCCGTATATGCCGCGCAATCGGTGCCGCATTATCACGGCGCTGCCATGGACGGCATTGCGATTCGCGCGGAAGATAGTTTCGGCGCAAGCGAAGGGCGAGCGGTTACCTTTGAACGAGGCGACCCGGAATCTGTCGATCATCCTTTCTCGTACGTCGATACCGGCAACGCCTTGCCGACCTGGGCCAATGCAGTCGTCATGATCGAGAGAGTGTTCTCCGGAGAGGCCCCGGTGGATGGACGCCCGATGCTGCCAACCACCGAGACCGCCGTGGGTGTCGACGATGGTTGTTGCGGGCCTGACGAGGAACCGAACCACGAGCATCCGGAGACCACAGGTTCGGAGCCGGTGAGCGGTACGGATTGGGAACAGATTCATGTGCGGACGTCGAGCACTCCCTGGCAGCATGTCCGCCTGGTGGGGGAGGATGTGGTGGCAAGCGAACCGCTGCTCCCTCGGGGACATCGAATTCGACCGTTTGATGTAGCCGCCTTGCTCGCCGCAGGTCGCCAGGAAGTTGCGGTGCGCCCGCGTCCACGCGTTGCGATCTTGCCGACGGGAACCGAGCTGATCCAGCCTGGCGATAGTCTCGAACCAGGTCGCGTTGTCGAGTTCAATTCCCGGATGATCGCAGCCTTTGTCGATGAATGGGGGGGAGATCCGGTCAGGCTGCCGCCGGTCGTCGATGATCCGGAAAAATTGCGGCAGCGATTACTTGCAGCCCTCGAAGAAGCCGATGTGGTTTGCGTCATCGCGGGTTCGTCAGCAGGTGAGCACGATTTTACGGCGTCCACACTCGCCGGCATGGGCTCTCTGCTGGCACACGGGGTCGATGTGATGCCTGGAAAGCCTGCCATTGTCGCGAGTCTCGATCCGCCGGCAGGCCGTCCGCAAATGGGGACGCGGATTGCTCTGGGGATGCCTGGCTATCCAGTTTCTTCGGCGATCATTTGTCGAGAGCTGTTGGAGCCCTTGCTGGCGCATCTCCTCGGCACAGCAATCGCGGATCGGGTGACGCTTGCGGCGATCGCACCTCGTAAATTGCCCTCGCGTCTCGGACAGGAGGAGTTCATTCGAGTGACGCTCGGCCGGGTGGGTGGGCGCTTGCTGGTCAGCCCTCTGCCGCGGGGTGCTGGCGCGATTACCACCATGGTCAAGGCGGACGGTTTTTTGCGCGTATCCCCTCTGGTCGAGGGGATTAATGCGGGGGAAGAGGTCGAGATCGAATTATTACGCCCTCGCGCGGAGGTTGAGGGCACCGTTCTGGTCACGGGCAGCCATGACCCGATGCTGGGTGTTCTGGAGAATGTCTTCAAAAAGAATTTCCCCGCCGGAAAGTTGGCGACCAGCTCGGTCGGCAGCCTCGCGGGATTGCTCGCTCTGGGGCGCGGGGAAGCTCATATGGCGGCGACACATCTCCTCGACCCGGAGACCGGAGTTTACAATCTGCCCGATATCGAAAGACTGATTCCCGAGGTGCCGGTGCGGATCCTTACCCTCGCCGTGCGGGAGCAGGGCTTGCTGGTGCCCAGAGGCAATCCGCGAGGGTTGTCCGGCATTGCGGATCTGGCAACGACGGACGTCCGTTTCGTGAATCGCCAGAGGGGTGCTGGTACGCGTGTTCTACTCGATTTTCATTTGGATCGCGCCGGCATCGATCCGGATGAAATCGACGGCTACGACCACGAAGTCTTTACGCATACTGCGGCTGCGGTGGCTGTTTCCAGTGGCCTTGTGGATGTCGGATTAGGAGTCCGCTCAGCTGCTGTCGCTTTGGGCCTGGACTTCATTCCGGTCGACCAGGAGGATTATGATCTGGTCTTGCGAGAGGACTTCGCGGCATCGCCGGTGGGCGAGGCTCTCTGCGAAGTGTTGCGGAGCGAAGATCTTCGTCGCGAGATCGGCGCGGTACCCGGTTATCAGACCTCCAGTACGGGGACCGAGAAGAAACTGACCGCACTGTAGCTCCGGATCCGGAGCTACA
>DLYX01000512.1:0-5695 GCA_003447545.1 Deltaproteobacteria bacterium
TGATATGCGGCGCGTCAACCATCGCGCCCTTATATACAAAAGCGGCTTGTCCCGCCGCGAAAGCCTCACGCGCGGCCTCGAGGAGGGCGTTAGCCTCGGCCACCTCGTCGTCGCTGGGCACGAAGACGCGATTGATGATGGGAATCTGGTTTGGGTGGATCGCACCTTTTCCCGTGAACCCAAGGTCGGCTGCTTCCTTGGCTTCCTTCTCGAGTCCGGCATCGTCGTGGAAATCGAAATAGGGCATGTCGAGAGGGTCCATCCCCTCGGAGGCTGCTGCCAGCAGGCAGGCAGAGCGGGCAAAGGAAAAAACATCCGGCAGGGAGCCATCTTCGTTGCGGCTTTTGCGCGAGCCAAGTGCACTGGAGAGGTCCTCGCTCGCCCACATCATGGCACAGGAGCGCAGGCTGGCTTGTGCAATCCGGCGTATGTTCAGAATTGCTTCCGGCGTCTCGGTTGCCAGAAGCAGCACGCGAACACTCCCGGGTTCGCGTCCCGAGATTGCTTCGAGATTGCTCAGCGCTCGATCAATGAAACGGACGTCATCTTCGCTCCGCAGCTTCGGGATCATATACCCATCGGGTTGGCCTGCCATGGTGACGGTGAGGTCATCGAGAGCCAGGCCCGTCTCCAACGGGTTGATGCGAACGAGTTTCTCGGATCCATGGAAATCGAGGTTGCGCAGCGAGTCGCGGACGGTCGCGCGGGCCGCGACCTTATGGTCGGGCACGACGGCGTCCTCGAGGTCCAGAATGATCGAGTCGGCGTTTGTTCGTGTCGCCTTCTCCATCTTGTGCGGGTCGTCGCCGGGTGCCCATAGGAGTGACCGTCGAAGTCTGGGATTGGCGGAAGCACTCATGGGCGGAAAATATCGTGACCCGCAGATGGGGGCAAGGGTAATAAAGGACGGGCCGGAAGCCTCGTGAGAGCCCACTTGGCCTCTCGGTCGCGCCTCGGTTAAGAAAGAACCATGAAAGCTGTTCTCTGCAAGGAATATGGTCCCCCGGAAAGTCTGGTTGTCGAAGAGATCCCCTCCCCGGAGGCGGGTTCCGGCCAAGTTGTCGTGAGGGTGCGCAGCGCCGGGGTCAATTTCCCGGACGTCCTGATCATCGAAAATAAATACCAGTTCAAGCCGCCGCTACCCTTTACGCCCGGAGGCGAAGTGGCCGGTGAAATTCTCTCGATTGGCGAGGGTGTCGAGGGTCTGGCTGTTGGCGATCGTGTTCTCGCCAATTGCGGTTGGCAGGGTTTTGCCGAGGAGATCGTGCTCCATGCGGGTGGGGTCTTCAAGATTCCCGATTCGATGGATTTCGAGACGGCCTCGGCATTTTTGCTCACTTATGGAACCTCGCATTACGCGCTCAAGCAAAGAGCGAAGCTCCGTGCAGGCGAGGACCTCGTCGTGCTCGGAGCAGCAGGTGGTGTCGGGATTGCGGCTTTGGAGATCGGCAAGGTGATGGGCGCTCGCGTGATTGCTGCGGCATCGACCCCCGAGAAACTCGCCGTCTGCAAGGAGCACGGTGCCGACGAGGTCATCGATTATTCGAAAGAAGATCTCAAGACGCGGATTCGCGAACTCACCGGTGGCAAGGGCGCCGATGTGGTCTACGATCCGGTAGGCGGAGACTTCTCGGAGCCCTGCCTGCGGGCGATGGCATGGGAGGGCCGCTTTCTGGTGATCGGGTTTGCAGCCGGTGAGATCCCCCGGCCGCCGCTCAATCTCACTCTGCTTAAAAGTTGCGATATTGTAGGCGTCTTCTGGGGAGCCTTTGTCGGGCGCGATCCCGCTACCCATAATGAAAATGTGAACGAATTATTGACCTGGTTTGAGGAAGGACGCATCAAACCCCGCATTTCGGCATCGTATCCTCTGGAGGATGTGGCCAAAGCATTGCGTGATCTCTCCGAGCGCCGGGTCAAGGGCAAGGTTGTCGTCGTTCCCTGAATCAAGGAGTTCAAGATGAGTTCGTTACATGATTTTTCCATGAAGAATATTGATGGTGAGGAGCAGTCGCTCGCTGATTTTGCAGGCAAGGTCGTCTTGTTGGTGAATGTGGCCTCACAATGTGGCCTGACGCCCCAGTACAAGGGACTCGAGGCTTTGCAGCAAAAATATGCCGATCTCGGTTTCGCGGTCGTCGGGTTTCCCTGCAATCAGTTCGCGGGGCAGGAGCCGGGATCGGATGCAGACGTCAAGACATTCTGCGAGACCAGCTTTGGGGTCACGTTCCCGATGTTCTCCAAGATCGACGTGAACGGTGACGATCAGGCGCCTCTCTATAAATGGTTGACCTCCACGCCGACCACGCCGGAGGCAGACGGCGATATCAAGTGGAATTTCGGTAAATTCCTGATCGGCAAACAGGGCCAGATCCTGTCCCGCTTCGAGCCGCCGACAGATCCTGAGGCCAAGGAAGTTCTTGCGGGTATTGAAGCGGCTCTAGCCGAGTCATAAAGGCCAGGTGCTTCCCGACTGATTGTTCCCGGTAGGGTATGTCGGTCGGGAAGCGCTCCCATATCAGCTAGCGGACAAAGGTTCCGGATCCCTCGACAGCTTGTGCGCCGAAGCGGCTGGTGCGCCACCAAAGGGCGGCGGGCTTCTCTCCTTCGTCCGTGTCCTGCAGGCTGAGGTTGATCCGAACTTCCTCCCAATCCTCCCCTTGCTGCGCGGCGATATACGCCAGAGGCAAGGCGAATTCGATCGTATAGCCAGAGGATTGTCGCCGGATCGCGTAGGTCCACGGACTCTCGGCGCCCCCTGTGAACCTCTTCATTACATGGTCTTCTGCGGCCGGAACCAAGGTGGCCGTGATCAATGCCATCTGACGAAACTCACCGCTGCGGACCGAGGTCCATAAGTCCTTGTTGGTGGTGCGTGCGGGTGCCGGTCGTGCGTCGAGTTGCAGGGACAGTCCATCCTGCTCGCGAGCAATCTTTTCCCGACTTGCGACCAGCACATCGTCGGTGACCTCGACTGCTACGTAAAGATTCTTCTCATCCTGTTCGACCGCAAAGCGCAGGGAAGCATCGCTGGGTCCCGTGTATTTTTCGGCATGATCCTTTTCCGAGAAACCGGCACTTTCGATCGGGAGTTCCGACCATTCGTCCAGATCGCCATCGATCTGGACCGGGTCAATACGACTTCCGATCGGCATTTTTTTCTCGGGCAGAAGGACATGCTCGACTTCGATTTCCACGGCGTCGCCTTCGGGAGTCGTAGTTTCGGCACGGAACCGCACGCGACCGCTTGCCAGCTTCTCGTAGGTTGTCGTCGTTTGAGGCTTGAGCTGGATCCGGAAGGTCTGACTTTCACCCGCCGGGATCTCCTGTTGGAGCAGGACGGGGGTTGCCTGCATCATCAAGCCGGGATCCGGGTGTACCTCAAGGCGCACGGGTCGGGCCGTTGGATTGCGGAAAGCGAATACGGCTTCGCCCCCACGGAAAGTTTCGCCATGGTGTGCGACCGGTACAGGCTGGATGGATTTTTCCAGAGCCTGAATGATTTTTCGGTCTCCGGTGGTGAGCATATCTGCCGGAAAAATTCCGTCGAGATCCAGGTTGGCAATCACCGGACCATCCTGAGTCATGGAGACAAGCGCGACCTGATCGAATTCCCCATAGGTGGGCCCGCGCAGATCAGAACCGCCTCCAGTCGTGGCAAGTGTGATGTAGCTCTGGTTGTTCCGGCGATGCTCCACATACCGATGCCTATGTCCAGCGAATACCGTGTGTGGGCGCTTGGCGAGCATCGTCTCGACGCGAAGCCAATCCGGATGAATGCGAGGCGAATCCCACAGTGGCTGGTGGACCAGGACGATCGTCCAACGGGGGCTCGGATGTGCGTTGAGTGTCTCCGCAAGCCAGTCCATTTGCTCCTGAGGATCGAAAGGGCCCGGAACCGGCTTGCTCGGATCGTGAACCATGCCGAAGAGCTCGGAGTTCAAGGTGATGAAAAGAACGTCCTTGTAGGAAAAGGCATAATAGGATGGCCCGAATCGGGTCTGCCACTCCTCGGCCATGACGGCGTTGGACATATCGTGGTTGCCGGCCGCGTAAAAGAATGGCTGCCCGAGGGTGCCGACATAGCCCTGAATTTCCGCCCATTCCGCACGCAGTGTCGCGGGATCTTCGGTATAGCCTTCGATCAAATCTCCGACACTGACCACGAACGCCGGCTCCAGCAGGTTGATCTGTGCCATGGCATCGCGGAAAACTCCCGGCCGATGTTCGCCGGTCCGATCGCTGACCACGACGAAGTGGAAATCTTGCGGATCGTCGTTTGCTGCAAGCCCCGTCCATGGCCGCGCCGCTGAAAGCGGTGGGTCGACCGGTTGCAGGCGGGTGTCGGGTGTTGTTCGCGTGGCGCTGCTGCAGCCAACAATGGCGAGGGTCGCCATCATATAGGCGAGATTCGTGGTCAATCGCTTCATGGAGAGTCTCCTTGTCCCTGTTCAAGCAGATTCCGAGGGAACCGGTCCAACGGAAAGTTCCGGGCGTGCAAGCTTGTGTTCTCCATCGGAAGTCGGAAGATTAGTGGCGGGGCATGCCGGTGATGCATGGGCTCCTGAAGGAGATGGTGAGTGAACTGGTTTCAGATTGTGCGTGGGCTTCTGGCAGTCGTCTTTTTTGCAGCGGGTGCCAATAAACTGATCCAACTGGATGCGGCAATCGAGAACTTTGCGGGTATGGGGTTGTCGAGCGAGCTGGTCTATCTGGTCGGAATAGGCGAGATTGCCTGCGCGGTGGGATTGTTTGTGCCGGTTCTTTTTTCCGCATCTGTCATCGGGATGCTGGTGTTCATGATCGGTGCGATTGGCGCCGAGATAGGCGTGGGGGCAATACCGTTCCCGGCGCTGATCACCGGAGGATTCGTACTTGTGCTGTGGCGGCTGCGGCCGCCGGCATGAGGAATTTGATCGCGCGACGCTCCAGCAAGGTTGTGTGATCCCTCCGAGGAATTTTCATGACGCAGCTTCTGGAAATTCGTGCCGGTAGCCGTGCCCGTCAACACTTGGCCGATCACGGCTTTCGCCGAGATGATTTCAGCACTCTGCTGGGTGCTTCCGGCGGGCCCAAATGGCTCGTTCTCGCAGGCATCGACCGGGTGCTCTGCGAGCGGTTGTTGCGTGATCGAAGCGAGGTGCTGCACCTTCTCGGGTCGTCGATCGGAGCCTGGCGCCATATCTGCTTTGCCCAGCAGGATCCGGATGCGGCCTCCGAGCGATTCAGGGACGCCTACACAGGGCAGGTTTACGACGAAAAGCCGACGGCACCGGAGGTGCTGCACGAAATGGAGCGCGTGCTGGACGCCACGCTCGGCACTCATGGCGAAGATGAAATTCTTCGGAATCCCCTGATACGCACGCATATTCTCGCCACCCGGAGCCGGGCGCTCGTCGATACGGATCATCGTGCAGCACTTCTTGCCGGCCTCGGAGCAGCAGCGCTTGCCAATACTTTTTCCCGAAAAGCACTCGCCACTTTTTTTGAGCGGTGGGTTTTCCATACTGGCGATGCCGCGTTCGAGTTTCAGGGTTTTTCCACCCGGCAGACATGTTTGCAGGCGGAGGCCTTGCGGCCTGCGGTGCTGGCCACAGGAGCCGTACCTCTCTTGATTCCGGGTATCAGGGATCTGCCGGGCGCCGCTGCCGGTATCTACCGCGACGGTGGAATCACGGACTACCATTTTGATTTC
>DLYX01000512.1:6004-6527 GCA_003447545.1 Deltaproteobacteria bacterium
CCCATTTTGATTTCACCTTTCGCCGGCCCGCCGGTCTGGTGCTTTTTCCGCACTTTTTTACCCGAATCTCGCCCGGTTGGTTTGATAAGTTCATGCCCTGGCGCGGGCCTGCCGTGGGGGATCTCGATGACGTCGTGCAATTGGCACCATCGGCGGCGTTTATCGCCCGACTTCCGGGGGGCCGGGTGCCGGATCGCTCGGATTTCGAGACGATGTCGACCGCCGTACGTCAGCAAGCCTGGCGGGAGGTCCTGCGCTATGCCGAGGATCTCGGTGAGGAACTCGAGCGACTTTTAGCAGGAGACGACTTGCTGGAGCGCCTGCGACCCTTCCCTTCCGCCTGAGGGCAAAAGCGAAAAAGTGCCGAGGGCGTTCGTTTTGTTAAAGGGTGAGGGCGACGAGGTCCGCGTACGCAGGCTCCGTAGGGAGCCTCGTGCAATTAGTATAGTTAAAACGACACCTTAGCTCGGAGAATCATGGAGAACGCTGCACCAGAAGAGGCGGTAACGCCCACGTATACTCT
>DLYX01000619.1 GCA_003447545.1 Deltaproteobacteria bacterium
TGGTGCAGTGCCGGGTGGAGGGGGTACAGATCGACAGCAAGAGGATCCCGGTCATCGCGGCAGGAGCTTCCGAAACGGTCTCGTTGTTCGTTCCCTTTCACAATGCGGGCTCCACTCGAATTACGGCCGAAATTACCGGTGATCTTCTCCCTTTCGACAACGTGCGGCGAGTGGTAGCGGTCGTTCGGGATCGTGTCTCGGTGCTTTGCGTCGACGGCTCGGGCGGTGCGGCGGGTCGCCTCATCATGGCCTCGCTCCTGGCCCGTGGCGATGGTGCGAAGGATGAAGATTACGTGGTTCGCTCGGTGCCGTGGCTGACCCTGCCGGCCGAGCCTCTTGAGGAGGTCGATGTGTTGATTTTTGCGGATGTTCCGGAGGTGACCCCGGAGCAGGTTGTTCAACTTTCCCGTCATGTTCGGAACGGCAACGGGCTGGTTTGGTTTGCGGGTCCGAATGTGAAAACGGCGGCATGGAACGAGCGCACTGCCAGCGGCAGTAATTCTTTGCTTCCAGCCAAACTGGGTGCTCCGGTCGACTCGCGAACCTCTGAAGGAGCAGGTCGGCCTCTGGATCCCGCCATGCCGGATCACAGCGTCTGCCTCCCTCTGCAATCCCTGCCCGAGGACCTTTTTAGTGAAACCCGTTTCCTGACGCGCTTGAACGTCGAGCCTTCCTCATCAAGTTTTCCGATTCTAAGCTTGGCCGGAAGCAATGCCCCGATCCTGTTGGAGCATTCGCTGGGTCGCGGTCACGTTTTTCAATTCGCTACTTCGGCGGAAACCAGCTGGAACAACATGGCCCTCACTCCGGTGTTCCCGATGCTCATGCAGCAGATCGTGAATTACCTTGCTGGTCGGGAATTCGAGCAGCCTCGTCTCGTGGGAGATTCTCTTTCCTTGTCCTACGTCGAGCAACCGGATGCGAGCGATGCCGTCTTCGATACGCCATCGAAGGAGAGTATCGCGGTCCCGGTTCGTGAGCACCGCGACCAGTTTGTGGCGATGCTCGAGAACTCCGGGGAGGCTGGTTTTTATGTGGCCCGGGTCAGCGTGCAGGCTCCGGGGATGCCAATTGCGGTGAACGTCGACCCCCGGGAGTCGGACGTGACCTCGCTGAGTGCCTCGGACTTAAATGAAAATCTCGAGGGGGCCGACATCACGGTGGTTGCCTCTGAGTCGGAGCTTGTCGCCGCGATCGATGCCAGTCGCACGGGCCGCTCATCCTGGCGTTATCTTCTGATTGCGGGCTTCATCCTGTTGCTATTAGAGAGCCTTTTCGCTGAATTTCTTCGCAAACGAAAGCGTTCACGAAGCAAGCAAGCCGACCCCATCCCGGATAATCTCACTGGAGTACAAGATGCCTGAAGCGATCCCTTTTATTGCCCAAATCGAGCAGGTCTTCTGGGCCCGCCCGTTGTCCTTCGGCACTCTCGTTGCGATCTTTGCTGTGATCGTGGTGTTGAGCCTCTACCTTTATCGTCGGCCCTGGGGATTGCCGCTGTGGTTGCGGGGGATCCTTGTTGTTTCCCGAGTGTTGGTTCTCGCCCTGCTCGTGGCCACTTTGATGGAGCCCACTGCGGTGAGGACCGAGGAGCACACCCGGGAGCGTAGTCTTCCGGTTTTACTCGATGTCTCCGAAAGCATGTCGATGAAAGACCAGCGCAAGCTCCCCGAAGAAATTGTTGAGGCGGCGGCGGCTCTGGGCATGGCCCCGCTTGATGAGGAGATCAATGCTGATCAGGCTGTCATGGAACTCGATGCGGGACAGCGCCAAAAGATTACTGCGTCCTCACGCCTTGATCTCGCGAAGGCGGTCCTGGTTGATTCAGCCCGGCCGATTTTTGAATCCTTGGGTGAGAATCTTGACCTCAGTTATCATTCCTTTGGCCAATCCCCTCGTCTGATTAGCGACGACACGGTGGTTGCTGCCGAAGATCTGGCGGTCCTCGAGGCTACGGATCCGGGGACCTCGATCGCCTCTTCTCTGGAAGCTGTCGCGAACTCCGGGGGGATTCCTCCGGCGGGTATTGTTTTGCTCTCCGACGGTATCGACAGCGCGACGTCGCAGCGGTCCGAAGCTGTTTTACGAGACCTCGGGGCGCGTGGGATTCCGGTCTATACCGTCCCGCTTGGACTGCCCGATCCCGATGATGTTTCGATTAACAATATTGTGATGCAAGAGGTGGCCTTTTCGGGCGACCGGGTGCCGGTCCGGGTCCATCTTCAATCAGAGGGCTACGAGCAACGGACAGCTCGCTTGTCGGTTCTTCTCAATGATCGCCGCGTCTCCTCCCGCGTGGTTCGCTTTGAAGGTGGTTTGCAATTCGAAGAGGTCGACTTTCGTGTTGATATTTATGAGAAGGGCGCCGCGCAGATCGACGTGGTCATCGAGCCGTTTGATGACGAAGTTTCGATCACAAACAACCGGATCACCCGAAGTATCCGGGTCGTGAATGAAAAGGTGAACGTGCTCTATATCGAAGGAAATGCCCGGTGGGAATTTCGTTACCTCCGGGCGATCTTAAAACGTGATCCACGGATCAATGCCACCTTTATTGCGTCCAATGTGGGACCCGAGGTCGCACGAAATTCTCCGGAGCATATCGAGCGGTTTCCCAGTAAGCGGGAAGAGGCCTTTATGTATGATCTGGTCATTCTCGGTGACGTGGATGCTGCCTTCTTCAACGATGAAGAGCTTGGACTGCTGGAAGAACTTATCCGGGACCGGGGCGCCTCACTGCTGATGCTTTGTGGTCCGATGCACTCGCCGGGTTCTTATCAGGGGACTCCTGTGCAGACCATGCTCCCGGTTAGGTTTGACCCTGATGAAAAGTGGGCAGAGGTTTCTGAATCGGTCTATCCTGTCCTGACTCCCGAGGGCCGAAGCAGTCTGGTGATGACGCTGGAGAATGAGGATGATTTAAATGATCGCATCTGGAGCCGGATGGCACCGATGGATCAATTGCCGCCGCTGTTGGCTGCCAAGCCAGGTGCAACGGTGCTGGCGGTGCTCTCCGACAGCACCGAGCGGGATCAGAGTTACCCTTTGGTCGCTTGGCAGCGGTATGGGACGGGCAAGTGTATGTCGATTGCTTCGGACCGCCTGTGGCGGCTGCGTTATAAGACCGGTGACAAGTATCACTGGCGGGTCTGGTCGCAGTGTATTCAGTTCATGACGCTCTCGCGCCTGATGGGAGAGCACAAGCGCATCCGCCTTGAAACCGACCGCTCGTCCTATTTTGTCGGCAGCCAGGGTCGGCTCTATGCCCACGTCCTCGACGACGACTTTGAACCGGTGGTGCAATCAGGCTTTGATGTCGTTGTGAGCGGGCTCGATGGGGCTGCCGCTAGCCAGCAAATCAAGTTACAGCCGGATCGCTCACAGCCCGGACTTTACGAAGGATACTTCACTCCGCCAGGGCCGGGACGCTACCGAATGGAGGCCAACGAAAATGATCGCAAGGTTTCAAGTATTACTGAATTCCAGGTGAGTGACATTCGCCAGGAATTGACGGAAACCGACATGCGTCTTGAAAACCTGCAACGCATTGCCGATCTGACTGGTGGGGCCACTCTTGGCGTCCGCGAACTTCCCAAACTTGCTTCGCTCGTAAACGGCGAGCCGTTGACTACCACGGTTCGCTCCGAGCGTCCGCTGTGGGATCATTGGCTTGTGATCCTACTCCTCGCAGGCTTGCTGGGAGCCGAATGGATCCTCCGAAGAAGACACGACCTGCCATGACCAACGCCTTTCAAGAGCCCTCTTTTAAATCGTGCCTGCATGCCGTCTGGCGACGCAAGCAGCGCAAGCACATCATCGCCGGTTTGCTGGCGATGTGCCGCTGGGGGATTCCTCTCTTTTTTATTGGGATGACCATCGACCGGTTCGCCTATCTGCCGAGTGCAGGGCGTTCCGTGGTTCTGGTGATCCTTTTGGTGGTGTCCTTCTATCAAGCCTGGAAACACGGATGGCGGAAGCTCCGGCGCTACGATGCCACGCAAGCTGCGCTGGACATTGAAACCCAGCACGGAGGACTTGAGAGTCTTCTCGTCACCGCGGTGCAGTTCGAGGGCACCAAGGCAACATCGGGGACCTCGAAGTCGCTCTTGGAAGCCACCAGGAACAAGGCCGAAAGCGCTGCGGAAGGGGTCGAGCCCGCGAAGGTTGTCAACTTTCAAGCTCTTCGGATTCCGCTTCGGATAGCGGTGTTTCTTGCCGTGTTGGTGCTGGTCTTCGCCATGCTCAGGGGGCCGTTTCTTGCGGCGGGATTGGCCCGTATTTTTACGCCCTGGACTTCGATCGCCTACCCGACCAAAACCAAGCTCGATCTCGGGTCGGGTGACCTTGTGGTGAAAGAGGGTGACCGCGCTCAAATCCTGGTCGGGGTATCCGGAGTCGTTCCCGACCATGCAAAACTTTTCCTCCGCACGGGTGAGGGGAGCCCACGTGAAATGGAACTCGAGATCATCGACGGCAGTTGCGAATACACCCTCGCCTCAGCCTCCCGTGATTTCAGCTACCGCATCAAGGCTGGAGACGCGCGCAGTGATTGGCACGAGGTGCGGGTGATCAACGCGCCGCGGATCGGGAACGTGCAGGTCGGGCTCC
>DLYX01000147.1 GCA_003447545.1 Deltaproteobacteria bacterium
GCGTACTTCCGCCCATGCTCATATGGCCGGGTAGAATAAAGAACGACTCGAAAAGAGACAGTAGAAGCGCCAAGATGACAACCGTCGGCATCGTTTGGAGCATTTTTCCCGCCAATCCGCCAATCGACCACATGGGCATGAACGCCAGCATGGTGGTGATGGCCGATGCCGTTACGGGTCGAATCATCTCCATGGCGCCTTGGACGGCGGCGTCGCGCGCGGACTGACCTTCCTGGCGAAGTGTCGTGATGCGTTCTGCGACAACGACGGCATCGTCCACCAGCATTCCCAAAACGACGACACAGCCGGTCAGCGAGATGACGTTGATGGTCAGGCCGAGCCAGGGGAAGAGGGCAAAGGTGCCCAGAAATACAACAGGCACTCCGATCAGGACCCAGACTGCAACGATACGCGACAGGAAAATAAAAAGGGTGATCATGATCAGGGCAGCCCCGACCATTCCATTGGTCGTAATCAGATCGATACGGTTTCTCGTCCAATGCGAATCGTCATTCAGCAGTCGCGCCGAGACGCCCTCGGGCATCTGGAAAGTTCCGAGAAAACCGCGAACCTCGTCGACGGTATCAAGGATATCGGAGCCTTCACGTTTGATAATCTCCAGAGCAATACCGGGTCGACCGTTGGTGTGAACGATCAGGCCTCGGTCTTCACGCGTGCGTTCGACGCGCGCGACATCAGATACATGAAGTGCACCTCCGTCGGGGAGATAGCGGATCACTGCATTGGCGGCGTCTTCCGGTTCCTCGAAGCGATTCCATAGAACGACTTGTCGCCTGTCGCCGCTGGTTTCGAGGACGCCGCCAGTGTTGGAAACGTTGCTGCTCGCAATTGTTTCCACCACATCAAGAATGGTGACCTGATGCGCGCGGGCGAGCAGCGGGTCGATGAGGACTCGTAGCTCGGGATCTTCGAGGCCGATGGTCGTTATTCGGGAAATATTCTCGAGCCGTCGAAGCTCGTCTTCAAGTTTTTCGGCCGCGGTAATCACGCCATCGGTCGGTCCCCAGAGGGCAATCTGGACCACCGGGAAACGCTTGGTGTTGGCCCTCTGAACTCGAGGCTCTTCCTCCATTTCAGGTGGAAAGTCGGTGATGGAATCGATCAGTGCACGAAGTTCCTGCTCGGCGTCGCGGATCCGCGCGTCCGAAACATCTTCCGGGAACTCAATCTGGGTCTGGCTACTATTATCGGTGATGACCGATGTGAATTCTCTTACACCGTCGAGTTCCTGAACGGCTTCTTCGATCGGTTGTGTCAGCTTTGTTTCGATATCTTGCGCGGCAGCACCTGGCAGGGCGGCTCCGACAAAGAGAGTGGGCAGGGTGATCTCGGGGAATGTTTCGCGGGGGGCACTGGCGAGGGAGCGTGCACCCAGAGCAATGATCGTGAGTACGATGATGTGGACGACGAGATGTCGCTCGACGAACCAGCGGACAAGTTTCTGCACGATGGTTCAAGTCCCGTTGTTTCTGTCGATGAGGACAGGTGAGCCATCGTTCAAGGCGAAATGGCCATCGGTGACCACCATTTCTCCTGCTTGAACTCCATCGAGAATTTCGACCTTGTCCTGATCGCTCCGACCCAGGCGGACCATCCTGCGCGTTGCTCTCTGGATCTCGCCCGCGCCTTCGACGACAAAAACCACGGCGCCCCGGGGCGAACGTGCAAGGGCGGCCCGCGGGACGAGAGGGCCATCACTCTCGGTGGAAGGGTTGAACGCCAGCGTCGCCGTGATGCCATCGCGAATGGATCGGTCCGCGTTTGGCATCCAGACCTCTACGGAAAAGTTGCCCGTACGTGGATTGGCGACTTGGCCAATACTTTGAACCAAGGCCTCAAAGGGCCGCCCACTTCCGGCGTCGAATACGATTTGCACGGGGTCACCAACGGCCAATCGCGATGCTTCGCTCGCGGTCACTCCTGCGTGGACCCGGACGCGCGCGAGATCGACGACCATCGCGACCGGCGTTCCGGCACGGAGGAAGTCACCCGGATCGGCATCGATGCTCTCCACAATCCCGTCGAATGGCGCTCGAACGGTCGTGTCCGCGAGGTCTTGCAGTGCGCGTGCAAGATGAACCTCGGCGAGGCTCAAGGCGGCTGCGGCGCGATCGCGCCGCGAACGCAGGCGATCCAATTCGCTATCGCTGATGGCTTTTTCTGCAGACAATTCCTCGCCGCGTCGGGCACTCCGCGTGGCCTCGTCCAGGTCTGTTTGTCGGGAAACCACACCAGCTTCAGCTTCCCTCAGGGCGAGTTCGGTGCGGGTGGGGTCGAGTTTGAGGAGGGGGTCGCCGGCGCGCACCGACGCCCCGGGTTCGGCGGCGCGCTGAAGGACTCGCCCGCTGACTTCGGCAGCCACTTGGGCCCGCTGGAAGGCACGCGTGAGTCCGGTCGCGCTGGGGCGCACCTCCAATTTATCCCGCTTGGCCTCGGCGACGAGAACACGAACCGCGGCCTGCTGAGTCGTGTCGTCCGCGATCGTTTTCGTCGATTCCTCAGGGCGCTTCTCGCCGCAAGCTGCGAGCGGCAGAAAGGGAATAAAGCAAAGAATAAAGAGCTTTTTCTGGCAAACTGAGAACATCTCACTTTCCTTTCTAACGATCCGTCGGCCTCCGTACCAGCATGGCGCCTTGCAAAGAAAATGTACTGGCAACCGTGTCGTTCTGCGGTAAGCTGTGGGCGGTCCGTGTTCCAAGGCGGACAGCCACTCGTCATGAGAAAAATTCTGCCGATTTTCCTGATTCTGATCCTTATGCCGGCGACCAGTTTTTGGGCGACTCCGGTGCACGGGCAGGAAGCTCATAGCGCCGCGCGGCATTGGAACGAGCAGGCTTTGGCGGCAGTTCGGCTCGATTTTGCTCGCCCTACCGTCATTGCGCGGAACCTTTTTCATCTTTCCATCGCGATGTACGACGCGTGGGCTGCGTACGATGAGGTGGCTGCGCCGGTGCTGTTTGGAGAAAGACCCGTCTCGGTCGATCCTGCCATGGATCGCGAGATTGCAGTCAGCTTCGCGGCTTATGGCGTCTTGCGGTCTCGATTCGCCGGTTCGCCGAATGCAGGGGCGACTCTGTCGGCACTCGAAAACCAGATGATCGCACTCGGCCATGACCCGACGAATCAGACTCTTGTCGGCGATTCGGCTCAGGCCGTCGGAAATCGTATCGCTGCTCGCGTCCTCGAATTCGGGCGAACCGATGGGGCGAACGAGGCCGGAGATTTCGAGAACCGATGGTACACTCCCGTGAACCCGCCATTGCTCCCGGCATTGCCGGGGAATCCGGATCTGGTCAATTGGAACCAATGGCAGCCTCTGGCGCTTTCGTTTTTTGTGGACCAGTCCGGAAATATAATCATTGGCGGCTCGCCCGATTTTCTCAGCCCGGAATGGGGCGACGTGACCCCCTTCGGTCTTTCGCCCATCGATCGGACGCTTCGCCAGCGGGCCGGCAACACCTGGACGGTATGGATGGATCCTGGTCCGCCGCCCTTGATGGGATCGGACAGGGAAGACGAATATCGCCGAAATTTTGAAATGGTCCTCGCGTGGTCGAAGCACCTCTCGCCGGATAATGAGGCCGTTTGGGATATTTCCCCCGCCGGTATTGGTGCTGCCTACGTCCCGGACTCGGCCGCCGACTGGGAAGATTTCTATAATTTCACGGAAGGCGGGGACGGCTCGACGGGTTATCCCGCGAACCCGGTTTCCGGTGAAATCTATACGCCACAGCTCGTCCAGCGCGGTGATTATGTCCGCGTTCTGGCGGAGTTTTGGGCGGATGGCCCGGGCTCGGAAACTCCTCCGGGGCATTGGTTTCAGATTCGGAATCAAGTGATGGACCATCCACAGTTCGAGAGACGGATGGGCGGTGCAGGACCG
>DLYX01000422.1 GCA_003447545.1 Deltaproteobacteria bacterium
GGGCCTTCATGTTTCCTACCGTCAAAGGCTTGACGCCCCCCCTGATTGAGAGTGGGACTCTCACAGCATGAACGCCAAGCCCGGCACCAAACTCGGATTCATTGCACTCGGCCTGTCCGCCGCGTTGTTTGTCGGCTGGTTCCGACTGAATGCGTGGGTGGGCGTACCCGAAGACCGGACACTCTTTGTCGTGGGCTGGATGATAGCGGTCCTGCTGGGCCTCGGTGCATTTGTGCGAGGCACCCGCTGGTTTGGCGGCCTTGCTGCCGGACTTGCGATCCTGATCGGCGTCTTCCTGCCCTTTACCATCTCGGTGAGCAAGCAGGATGTGGGCGCGGATGCGATTCAGGTCGGCGATGTCCTCCCGAGCTTCGAGGGCATCGACGAATTTGGCGAAAGTTTCAACTCGGAAAGCCTGCAGGGACAGCTGGTCCTGATCAAGTTCTTCCGGGCCCATTGGTGACCTTATTGCGTCGCCGAGTTACGGCGACTCGAAACCCTTCGGCCAGAGTTTGATCAACGCGGGATTCAGGTCCTGACGGTCAGCACCGACTCGGTAGAGGAGCTGCAGAACGGTCGCGACGCGCATGGCATCCAGGCGATCATGTTGGCCGACACCGATCTCGGCGTCACTGATGCCTTCGGCTTGCGCAACACGCTAGTCCATACCGCGCCTCCGGGTGACGACCATGAAGCCCTGCCCGTCCCCGCCACCTTGCTGGTCGACCGCGACGGAACGGTCCTGTGGATGGAGATCTCGGAGAACTACCAGCGCCGCTCCGGCCCCGAAGTCGTCCTCGCCGCCATCGAAGAGCATCTCGGCTGACCCCGCGGCTCGCACTTGAGGGCGACGCGGTCCGGCTCGCCCAAAAACTGGCAAGAGCCGCCGTTGCTGGGTAGCGTCCCATCATGCCCAAGGTCTTTGTTCACGGTAATCCCGAATGCGCCGCTGTCTGGAACCCCTTGGTCGATGCGCTGGCCGAGCGTGGCATCACCGATACGGTGCGAGTATCTCCCCCCGGATTCGGTGCGCCCCTGCCCGAGGGCTTCGAACCAACCATGCAGGGATACCATCACTGGCTGGTCGGGGAGCTTGAAGCCCTCCGTGGTTCAGATGGCCCGATCGATCTGGTTGGCCACGACTGGGGCGCCGGTCATGTGGCCGGCATTGCCGCCGCCCGTCCGGACTTGATCCGCTCGTTCGCAATGGATTGCGGCGGATTGGTCCATCCCGACTACGTCTGGCATGACGCGGCACAGTCCTGGCAAACGCCTGAAGTCGGCGAACAGGTCGTCGAGGCAATTACCGGAGCCTCGCTGCCCGATCGAGTCGCGATCTTCGAGAGCTTCGGCATCACCGGGGCTACCGCGCAAGAGATGGCAGAGGCCGCCAATGCCGAGATGGGAGCTTGTATCCTGGCGCTCTACCGCAGTGCAGTGCCCCCGGCGATGGCCGAATTAGGCGAGCGCCTGCGAGCCGCACCCCCTCGACCGGCCCTGATCATCATCGCCGAGGACGACCTTTATGTTCCCGCAGATCTGGCCGCAGAAACTGCCGAGTCGCTCGGGGCCGATGTCCTTCGCCTCGCCGGCCAAGGCCATTGGTGGATGTTCAGTGCACCTCGGCCGGCGGCAGAAGCCTTGGCAGGCTTCTGGTCGGCGCTGGACTGAGTTTTTCATGCGCACCCTCGAATTGAACCAATTCGCCCGGCTGTTAATTTAAGCCTCGAGTTCAACACGATGATAAACCCCCGCCCGACCACACCACGGACTTCAACGAGCCTCCCCGACCGCATCGGACGGGACAGGGAATGGGAAACCCTTTGTTCCTGGCTGGAGGAGAGCGCCATGGGCCGCGGCGGCGTGGGAATCGTCTCGGGGGCCGCCGGGTCGGGCAAGAGTTTTCTCGCAGGACATCTGGAGCAAGAAGCACGTGCGCGAGGGTTCGCGACCGGTCGTGCTCGCTTCGAGGGTCGCGGACGATTAAGAATGCCCTGGCCCTGGCCGCAAATCCTCCGTGGCCTCGGGGGTACCGCAACCACCGAACTCGCGCGCGAGTTGCTGCGCGAGGGGCTCGAATCACCCCAAGACGACCGAGATGGATTTCTTGCGAGCTCGGGTATGGGAGCCGGACGACTGGTGATCCCGTTGGTCGACGCTCTGGATGCGAGGGCGGCCGAGAGCCCCCTGCTGCTCGTCTTTGACGATGCACAGGATTGCGACATCGCTTCGGCCGAGGTTCTGCGGTTGGTAGCCGAATCGCTTGCCTCCCTGCCCTGCTTGATTCTGGTGATGTTGCGGGACGACGACGCTGCGACTGTCGGTCCCGAAACAGACTCGGCGCTCGAGGCTTTCCACGAACCGGCGGAACACCGGGTCCTGGAGCTACTGCCGCTCAGTGCTGCCGAGACCGCCTCGATCCTGGGGGAGGAGATCTGCATCGCCCTCGGCGGCAAACAAAACGCCAACGAACTGACCCGCGGCAGCCCACTGCTGGCATCCGCAGTTCGGCAGGCCGCCATGCCGGCCTCATCGCTGACATCCACGCTGTCCACGCCCGAGCGAGCCCTCGGCGCGATCGCTGCGCACCGGCGGGCGGAGCTTTCCCCTCACAGGACCGATTGGTATCCGCACTCACGATTCGACCTCAGGGTAGCGATGCCACGCTGCTGGCAAAGATTCTCGAATGTGAGCTCGGCGATCTGGAGACAGTCGGAGAAAGCCCCAGCCTGAAAGGGCTGGTCGAAGTTGAGAGCGGGCGCGGAAGCCTCCGCTATCGGATCATGACCGAAAGCATGCGCGAGGCTCTGGGGGCCGGAATCTCCCCGCACGACCGACGCGACCTGCACGCCATGTTTGCGCAAGCCCTGATTGAGAGAAACAGGCAGGGCATAGCGGTCGGGGCCAGTGAGGTCGCCGATCATGCCCTCCAGGCCAGACCGGCTTTCCCGCCGGCGGATGCCGCCGAGTGGACGTGTCGGGCGGCCCGCGAAGCAAATACCGCCGAGGCTTTCGAAAGTACTGCGGCCCTGGTGGTCGATGGTTTGCACATCCTGTCGCTTGAGGACGGTCAGGGACTGTCGGACCTTCGCCGGAAGCTCCTCCTCGAGGGGGTCGCGGCCAACTGCGCTCGCGAGCCACAGACCGCCCGAGAATACCTCCGTGAGTTGCGACAAATCGCCGAACGCCTCGAACCCGACGCGCGCCGCTGCCTCGCCGAGGAGGCTATCGATGCCTCCAACATCACCGTTCAGGACCTCGCGCTGCTCGAGGATATGCGCCAGCTTCTGCAACTCGCTCTCGGGGGACTCTTGCCAAACGACCCCGCGCGAGTCGGCCTGATCGCCCGCGAAGCCGCCGTGTTGAATCGGATTCCGGGCCCCGCGGCCAAGCTGGCATGCGAAACCCTTTCCGAAGAAGCTCTGCTTGCGAGCGCCGCATCGGAGGCAAGCCCCAAGCTTCGCGCGATTGCCACCGCCACCCACCTGCTCTGCAACCACCATGCGCACGGGCCGGAATCCCGCCTCGATATGGCACGGGGTCTGTCCGCATATATAAGCGAGGCGCAACAACCCGACTTTCACCTGATTGCCAACTGCACCATGGTCATCGACGGACTGGCTGCGGGTCATGTCGGCGAAGCCGACGACGCAATCGATCGAATCTCCCGCGAAGCCGCATCGGCAACACACCACCCGGTCTCCTGGTACCCCTTTCACCTCCGCGCGATGCGGGCAGGCATGCAGGCGGACTTCAAGGCCGCCCGAAGATGGCTCGAGGTTGGTATCGAGAATACATCACCCGCCACGTATGTGGACGCCGCAACGTCAGCCTGGCTTCTGCTGACGCAGCTATCGAGGATGTGTGGTGTTTCGATCTTTCACGTCCCGATCCTGCCCTACCTCGAGCTCCCGGCACTTCCGAAAGAATTCGAAGGCGCCGATTTCCAGATTGCTCCACCGGCCCCGAGCGGACATCCGCTCTGCGAGCCATGGGGCGAAGTCGTCATCGACCTGGCCGAAGCTTCTCGACACACCACAAGTCACGGACGCAACAGTCGCGCCCCGATCGGCGCCAGCCCGGACCTCACGGCACACTGGCGGGTGGGCTATGCAGGAGTCATGGCCCGGCTGCTCAACGACCGCGATGGCGCTCGCGCCATCGTCGAAGATCTGGCGCAACAGCGGTTTGGCGAAATTCCCCACGACGCGCAATGGCTGGCCTCCATTTGCCACGCCGCGCAAACCTGCAGCGAAGTCGAAAGCAAAAAGGCCGCTGGTCCCACACTCGAAATCCTGCGCCCCTTTGCCGACAGAAACGCCTTGACCGCGATGGGACTGGTCTTCGCGGGTCCCATCGCCAGTTTCGCCGCACCGCTCGCACAGATGATCGACGACCACCAAAGTGCCGAGACGCTGGGCAAGACAGCGATTGCCGCCAGCGATCAGGTCGGAGCCGTTTTCTTCGGAGCCAAGTCCAGACTCGATCGAGCGTCATTTCTTCTCGAAGCGGGACCGGCCTCGGACCGAGACGAAGCCCGAACCCTCGTGGACGCATCTCGGGCCACCATCGACAGGTTCGGGCTTGAGGGACTGCGAACACGGCTCGATGCGGTCGAGCAGAAACTGGACGTCGGCCCTACCGCAGCAGCAACCTCTGCGGCCCCCGAGCCGGCAACGCCTCCCGAGTTGCCGACGAATGCCCCGGAAGCGCGCGCGACCGAGGCGATCTTCGTGCAAGAGGGCCATACATGGAGATTGGGTTGGGGAGGCCTGGAGATGCGCCTGCGACAGCAACGCGGACTTGAGTTCATTGCCCTCCTGCTCGAGCGACCCCATGAAGAGATCCATGCTCGCATGCTGATGAGCCCCGGGGCGCCGCCAGCAACCGACGCCGCCACTCGCGCCGATCTGGCCAGCGGTGACCTCGGGATTGCCGACGATAGCGGACTCGAAATCCTCGACGAGCAGGCGCTGCAATCCTTCCGGAGCCGCTTCGAGCAGGCCCGAGCCGAACTTGAAGAGGCTCAAGCCAACAACGACCTCGGGCGCGTCGAGACGCTCCAGCGCGAAATCGATTTCCTCGCGCAGGAACTCTCGAGTGCCACCGGATTGCAGGGAAGAAAACGACGCACGGGCTCGGACAACGAACGTGCTCGCATCGCCGTCCGCAAGCGCGTGAAGGCGTCTCTCGACAGAATCCGGCGCGATCTACCGGGCCTGCATGCCCACCTCTCGGCCTCGCTGCGGACCGGATCCATATGCCGATACGCACCCGAAAGCCCGGTGAGTTGGCAGACCGCCGCCTGAGGATGAACCCAGCGGCATTATCGACCACTCCTCATTGGCCGTCGCTCCTCGATACCGTCGATGGGATCGAGGCCCCCGTTGCATCTGCAGGGGAAACGAGAAGGGCAAATAAAAAGGGCGAACGACGGGGCTTGAACCCGCGACCCCCGGAATCACAATCCGGAGCTCTACCAACTGAGCTACGCCCACCATTTTCTTGTGCTTTTACGCAGCGCGAGTGTAGCAGTGCG
>DLYX01000554.1 GCA_003447545.1 Deltaproteobacteria bacterium
AGGAGTTCACGGGTGGTGTCCCAACCGAGTTCGCTTCCCCAGAGTTTCACCAACCATGCGGGGTGAGAGTATTCGATCGCCAATCGCGCGTGGGTGGGCCCTTTGGGCAACCGCCTCTCGCCTTCACGCTGGATTCGGCGGAGGATGGCATTGACCAGACCGCCAGCGCCTTTCCCGGCGGCGCCCCGAGCGAGGTCCACACTGGTCGATACAGCCGCGTGCTCGGGGATCCGGTCGAGAAAGAGGAGCTGGAGAAGACCCAGGCGAAGGGTTCCCCGTACCTCGGGGTCCAATTTGTCGAAACCTTTGCGGGCGAGGGGGGCGAGCGTCCAGTCGAGACGATCTCGCCAGGCAAAGACGCCATAGGCCATACGGGTGAGGAGAGCTGCATCGCGCGGGGCAAGGTTGGCGTGAGCCAGGGTATTGCCAAGAATCACATCGCAGTATCCGCCGGCCTCCACCTCACAGATGATGTCCAGAGCGATTCGCCGGACGCTGGGTGGTCGAGAGGATTTGTTTGTGGCGGCCATCGTTCAGGAACCCAGACGCATGCCGGCCGTCAGCCTTGCACCGCGTGCCCAATCGGCTGCCAGCATCCGCTTTTTACCTGCAGGCTGAATCTCGATGAGGCGGAGGGCCCCCGTGCCGGTAGCGACCAGCAGGCCGTTTTTATCGACAGCAATCAACTCTCCGGGCGCAGCCTTGGTGGAGGTCTCCTCGAGGTCGGCCTGCCAAATTCGCAAAGTTTGTTCTGCGAACTGCGAGGTTGCGCCGGGCCAGGGAGAAAAAGCCCGGATGCGGCGCTCGATCGCCGATGCCGAATCGGTCCACGCGATTTTCCCGTCGGCCTTGCGGCAGAGCGGTGCCATGGTCACCCGCGAGGAATCCTGCGCTGTGGCCCGAAGATCACCCGCCCGCCACAGCTTCAGTGCCTCCGTGAGGGTGCTCCCTCCGAGCGAGGCCATCCGACTCTCCAGGCTCGCCAGAGTATCGTGGTCGGCAATCGTGAGCTTCCTCTGCCAAAGCGCATCGCCGGCATCCATCTCGAGTACCATCTCCATGATCGTGATCCCCGTCTCGGCGTCGCCGGCCAGAATGGCTTGTCGGATCGGGTCGGCGCCGCGCCAGCGAGGCAGCAGGGAAGCATGCACATTCAGGCAGCCGAACTTCGGGATTTCGAGTGCGGCCTGCGGCAGGATTCTGCCGTAAGCTGCGGTAATCGCGAGGTCGGGTTTCAGGGAACGCAGGGTGTCCAGGGTGGCGGAGTCGCGCCAATTCTCGGGTTGGTAGACAGGAATGCCGAACTCCTCGGCAACGTCCTTGACGGGAGGAGCCAACCATTGGAGGCCGCGCCCCTTCCGGGCGTCAGGCTTTGTGAATGCGCCGACTATGGTGTCGGGACCTTTTCGTAATTCTCTCAGGACGCTAGCTGCCAGATCGGGCGTCCCGAGAAAGACGATCCGTAACGGCCCTGCGGGCAAAGCCGAGAGGTTCAATCGTCTTCCCGCGAGATGGGTTTTCCCTCTCGCAGGGCTTTCTTTACGCGCTTGGCGTACATGCTTCGCTTCAGCCGGCTGAGCCGATCGAGAAAGAGAGTCCCATCGAGGTGGTCGATTTCGTGCTGCACGCAAGTCGCTAGAAGCCCATCGGCCTCGATCTGGATTTCTTTCTGGTCACGCGTCCATCCCACGACCAGAATCTGCTCGGGGCGGGTGACTTCGGCACGATAGTCAATGACGGATAGACAACCCTCTTCGTAGGTAATCCAGTCGTCGCCGCGTTCGCGAACTTCCGGATTGATCAACTCGATCAGATTCGGCTTATGCTCCCCGCCGGAATCTTCCTGCCCAATATCGAGTACGATCATGCGCTCGGCAACACCGATCTGGGGAGCGGCGAGTCCGATACCGGGGGCCGCGTACATGGTTTCGGCCATATCGTCGATCGCCTGAATCGTCTCCCCGGTGATATTGCTGACGTCCTCGGCCATGTCTTTCAACGAGGCTTCGGGATAGGTCAGGATGCGGCGAACTCCCATCCGTAAAATCCTACCACGCCAGCCGAAATTGCTCCACGCGTGACTTTGGGCGACCGGCAGCCCCGGCGGCGGCAGGACAGCGTTGAACTTTTACGTTCTGTCGCAAGGCTCGGGAGAATCAGAGCATACCGGCCGGATCGACATCGATGATGGTGCGGGTTTTGTCTGTGGTGCCTGACGCGAGGCGGGCTCGGGCGAGCGTCTGCGTAATTTGAGGGGCGTCCTTGCCCTTGATCAGGATTTGATGGCGGTCACGTCCTCGAAGTCGTTCAATCGGTGCTGGCGCCGGTCCGAGCACCATGACCTCGCCCGGCTCCACGCCTTCCAGGCTGCCGGCGGCCCGTCGCAAATGATGGGCCACTCGTTCGGCGTGCTGAGCGGACTCTTCGGCGGGGCCCTCGATGATCACTCGTACCAGACGGCCGAAGGGTGGATAGGCGAGTGCGGCTCGTGACGTGAGTTCACCGGCAGCAAACCCTCGAAAATCGTGTTCGAGGGCAAAGTTCAGCGAAGGATGCTCTGGTTGACGAGTCTGGATCAGCACCCGTCCGGGGCGGTCCCCTCGCCCGGCGCGTCCGGCGACCTGTGCCAGCAGCTGGAACGTTTTCTCCGCGGCGCGGAAGTCGGGAAAATGCAGCGACGCGTCGGCGAGAAGGACTCCGATCAGAGTCACACCTGGTGCGTCATGTCCCTTGGCAATCATCTGCGTGCCGATCAGGACGTCCAGAGAACCAGCGCGCCAGGCATCGACGGTTTTCTGCAGGAACCCGGGCTTGGCGCCGGTATCCTTGTCGAGGCGGGCGATTCGCGCGCCGGGTAGTAATTTATGCAATGAAGCCTCGATTTGCTCAGTACCGAAGCTGCGCGATGCGAGCGGTTGTCGGCATTCCGGACAACGGCTCTGGGGGGGGCGAGCAAAGCCGCAGTGGTGACAGATCGCCGCGCGTTGGCGCCGATGGATCGTGAGGCTCACGCTGCAGTCAGGGCAGATATCCACGTAGCCACAACCATCGCACTGCAGGAAGCGCGACCATCCTCGACGATTGAGGAAAAGCAGCGACTGTTCTCCGGCAGCATGCGTTTCGAGAAGGGCCTGCTCGAGTTCCGGAGAAAATGCTCCCGCGGCGGGAGTTTCCAGAGGGTTCTCCGGGGCGGATTGCGTTTGGGGCGGTTTCTTCCCTGACACCCTCATATCGACCAGTCGAACGACGGGCAGGGGTCCTTCGTTGGCGCGAGTGGTCAATTCGAGGAGTTGATAGCGGCCGGATTGCGCATTTTGCCAAGATTCGAGAGAGGGTGTCGCCGAGGCGAGAACCACCGGGCAGTCGGCCAGCTTGGCACGCATCACGGCGACATCGCGGCCTTGGTAGCGCGGCAGTTCTTCCTGCTTGTAGGCAGCATCGTGCTCTTCATCGACAACGATCAAGCCGAGGTTTCGTACCGGCGCAAATACAGCGGAGCGTGGCCCGATGACCACCGAGAGATCTCCGGCCGCGACCGCATGCCAGGTGCGGGCTCGTTCGTTGTCGCTCAGCGCGCTGTGCAGAACAGCGACCTCCCCGGGGAAGCGGGCATTGGCTTGCGCGACCAGTTGCGGCGTCAAGCCAATTTCCGGAACAAGCAGGAGCACGCTCTCGCCACGGGCGCGCACGGCCTGCGCGGCGCGGAGGTGGACTTCTGTTTTGCCGCTCCCGGTGATGCCAAAAAGCAGAAAGGGTTCGAAGCGCCCGAGGGCATTCTCGAGGGCCTCGACGGCGACTTGCTGCTCGCGACGAAGCGTCGGCCCGATCTCTGGTTCTTGCACCAGCGCGGTCTCCGGAACTTCGACAATCGCACCTCGTGCCAGCAGCGCCGTAACGGAACGATTCACTCCGGGATCGTCGAGCAGGAGTTCGGTGCGCGATACGGCATGAGGATATCGACTCTGCAGAAGCTTAAAAAGGGCCTGCTGTCGTGGGGCACGCTTGAGGTCTCCCGCAAATTCCGGGCAGGACCGAACGGGTAAGGCGGGCTGGCGGTGGGCGATCTCGCGCTCCTCGACGCGAATTCTTTTTTGCCGTTTGAGCTTCTGGATCGCAGCATTCGTTTCGCTTCCCCACGTCGAGCGCAGACTCTGGATCGAGAGTCCGCTGGTCGGCAGGCTGGCCCAGAGCCGATCCTCGATCGGGCCCATCGCGATTGTTTGATCGAAGAGCCCTGCTTCGGGAGGCGTCGATTGCAGCGGGAGGATATGCTGGCGAGTGTGGCGTCGGGCATCGGGGGGGAGTAGCGCCCTGCGCAGCAGAGCCTCGGGTGCGCGGTAGTAGCGCGAAGCCCAACTTGCCAACTCGATGATATGAGGAGGGATCGCCGCACGTCCGATCTGGTTGCGAATCTTTCGCAACCGACCGGAACCGGCGGGATCCTCGGGGTCGGCCGGACCAAGCACGATGCCGGAGACCAGTCGACTGCCGAGGGGGACCGTGACTACGGTGCCGGGGGCACCGCATTCGGGAAGGTCCTCGGGGACGGCATAGGTCAGCGTGTCAGGCGCTCGTCCGCCGGCAACAAGGGCGACGCGGACTTTTTGCTCGAGAGCCATGATCGGTCTGCTTTAGGGTTCCCGGCTTCGAGACGCGAGCCAGTCGGCAGCGGCATGGTAATTCTCCAGATTGCCGACGTCGAAACGTGCCCCCTGCATTCGGTGTGCCCAGACCAGTTTGCGCTCGGCCAGCCAGGCCACGAAGTTCCCCGGGGCATCCGTATCGGGTGCCTGATCGAGGAAGGTCGGCAGCTCGGCAAGTGCGTCCTGCTCGAAAAGGTAGACCGGCGGGCAAATCCATTGTCCCCGGGGCTGTGGTGGTTTCTCCACCAGGGCAAGGATGCGTCCATCGCTGTCGAGCGTTGCGACACCGGAACGAGCGAGCTTCACAGGGTCGCTCTCGGGGTAGGCGAGGACCAGCGAGCGCGGATGCCCTGCATGGTCTTGCAGAAAATGATCGAAGTTGAAATCGAAGAGGTTATCGCCTGCGGCGACAAGGAGCGGGCCGGCCAGCTGCCAATGGGCGACGGCGCTTCCGAGATCCCGAACGGCGCCAAGGCGGTTCTCGTTGCTGGTGGCGCCGTCATCGAGGATCTTGATCGGAAGACGAGGATCCTCGTGGCACCGCCGGTCACGCCATTCGAGGAAGGCGTGGTGATGAGAATGGTTTGTGACGAGGAAAACCTCATGGATCGCTCCGGTCGCTGCGAGATCATCCAGCATGCGGTCGAGAATGGTCCGGCCGGCAACCTCGAGAAGGGGCTTCGGGGTCTTCTCGGTGAGGGGGCGAAGGCGTGTGGCAAAACCTGCAGCGAGAACGAGCACTTTCATGAGAATCGAACTCCATCATCGCTGGTTACGATAAAGAACCTTGCGCGGGCGCTCAGAGCCGGGCAGGCCCGCGCATAGGCCTCGCGGACCGACTCCAGACAAGCCTCGGCCGTAACTGCATCGACCAGCGCGAGCACGCAGCCGGCGAAACCGGCACCGCTGAAGCGCGAACCCAGAACACCGGGGGTTGCATCGAGGATCTCCTGCAGCGTCAGTAATTCGGGCGAGCCTACTTCGAAATTACGAATCGAACTTTCGCATGAGCCCCGCATGGCGGCACCGAAGGAGGTCAGGTCGCCAGCTTTCCATGCGCGAGTTCCTTGCGCGACACGTTCGCGTTCGGTGAAGAAATGCGTCGCGCGTTTGCGCAGCTCCCCCGGTAACTGATCACCATATCGGGCGAAAACTGCATCATCATGAGCGCCGAGAGTTGTCGTGGCCGAGCTTCCGGAAAGGCGCGAGAGTTCGGCCGCGGCCTCGCGACATTGTGCCACGCGATCGTTGAACCCGCTGGTGGCGAGCTGGCGCTCGGCCCCGGAAAAGCAGACGAGGAATTTGGCGCGAGAGACGCCGGGCCCCGGTGCGATGGGCTCCCAGGTTTCCCGGTTGGCGTCGATCGAAAGGAGGTGGCCTTTGCTGGCACCAAGAATGGAGGCCTGATCGAGAATGCCACACGCAAGCCCGACAAACTCGTTTTCGGCACGCCGTGCCATATGGACGCGCTGCAGCGAAGACAGTTCGATATCGTTGACCGATAATAACGCGGTCTGCAGGGCGATCAGAAAAGAGGCCGAGGAACTGAGACCACCGCCGGGAAGCGAACCTTCGACGGCACCTTGCAGACCCCGGGCGGAGCGGGGCAGCTGGTCTTCGCAGGCGCGTGCGGCCGCCCAGGCATAGCGGCCCCAAAGAGTGGCCGGCGGTTCCTTCTGGCGGAGGTTTACGTGAACTTCGTCAGGGTAGTTGGCACTGCGCAAGCGTAGGGACGGGCGGTCGTCAGGAACAAAGGCGAGTGTCGTCCCGACATCGATGGCCTGACCGAGCACGGTTCCCCCCTGATGATCGATATGCGCACCAATCGGACAAATCCGATACGGCGCAAAAAGAACCCGTAGGGGCCCTTCTTGCGTCATTTGCCGAAGTTGGGTGCGACAACGGTCAGAAGTTTTCTCGAGCTGGAGACTCATCGGTAAGCCGGTTAGTCTGAGTCCGATGCCTCAGCTGAGTGTGAATATCAACAAGATCGCGACCCTGCGGAATTCTCGTGGTGGCCAGGTGCCCAGCGTGGTGGGCGCGGCCCGGGTCTGTGTCGAGGCGGGGGCCCCGGGGATTACCGTGCATCCGCGACAGGATGAGCGTCATATTACGCGGCAGGATGCCCTCGACCTCGCGGCCTTTCTGAAGCCGCATCGGGAAAACGTCGAGTTGAACCTGGAGGGCGACCTCCGTCCCGACTTTTTGTCTCTATTGCGCGAAATCCGCCCCCATCAGGCGACTCTGGTGCCGGTTCTGCCCGGCGAGATCAC
>DLYX01000608.1 GCA_003447545.1 Deltaproteobacteria bacterium
TGCTGCCTGATGACAGCTAGCACTCACACTATCTTGAAAAGTGGTCGGGGTAGAGAGATTCGACCTCCCGACATCCTGCTCCCAAAGCAGGCGCGCTACCAGGCTGCGCCACACCCCGAGGAATACCTTCGAAAAACGGAACGGACTCTTCCTGTTACGGTTGGCACGGGGGTGCTGTCAATTCGGGCGAACTCATGACAGAGAAAGGGTTGGGAGAATCCGGCCAATGAAGATGTGGAAAAAAGTCCTGATCGGCCTCGGTGCAGTGCTCGTTTTGCTGGTTCTGGGCAGTGTGGGCTTCCTCAAATGGAGCGGTGCCTGGGGCGTGTTTTTCCCCTCGCGAGTGCATGAAACCGTCGCCCCGGCGATTCCGCCTGATCTCGCAGAGCCCGCGGTGCTCCTTTTCACCAAGACCAACTCGTTTCGGCATGTGGAGGCGATGGATGCGGGGATCCCCCTGTGGAACCGCCTGGCTGCCGAGCAGGGTTTTGCGGTCTTTGCGACCGAAAATGGTGCGGTGTTCAACCCCGATGATCTGGCGCGTTTTGACGTCGTGATCTTCCATAATGCCACCGGGGATATGTTCGACGAGGATCAGGAGTCCGCCTTTATCGACTATCTGGACGGCGGGGGCGGTTGGATCGGGACCCATGCCGCAGGGGACTCGTCGCATGCGGATTGGGATTGGTATATCGACTCGCTGATTGGGGGCGTGTTTACCGCCCATACGATGGGGCCGCAATTTCAGGATGCCCGATTGGTTGTCGAAGATGCCGACCACCCGGCGACACGGAACTTGCCCGCAGAATGGATTCACTCCGAGGAATGGTATTCCTGGGATGCCAACCCGCGCGACAGCGGTTTCCGGATTCTGGTTTCGGTGGATGAATCGACCTATGCGCCCTACCAGCGCATCTTCGGCTCCGAGCGCGATCTGCGCATGGGCGACCATCCGATCGTCTGGACAGTTTGCGTGGGGGAGGGCCGCGCGTTTTATTCGGCCCTCGGGCATGCGGGTGCAGCCTACGCGACGCCCGAGATGGAAGCGCTACTCGGAGGTGGCCTTGCCTGGGCCTCGGGTCGCGAAGGCCCTGGCTGTGATCCGATCGTGGATTGAAGTGGGGTTGAAACGCAGGATTCTTCCAAAGGTTTTACCGGCAGGGTTCATGCACAGGATTTGTCATGGGGAGTAACAAGAACAGCAGGCAGGGGAGGCATCAGGCCCGAGATCCCGAGAGCCGCTCGTCCGTCCCGTCGATCGAGGACTGGAGCCGACTGCTCGATGGGCGAGTGGCTGTCGTCACCGGCGGTGGCGCTGGCATCGGGGCTGCGATCGTAAAACTCTTCGCGCAGCACGGAGCCAAAGTCGAAATCGCAGAGGTATCGGCCGAATCCGGTGGTGCCATCGCCGACGAGATCGTGGCGGCGGGCGGTGTTTGCCGCGCGCATGCGATCGATGTCACTGCCGCGGCCGATGTCGAACGACTGCGCACCGAGGTTCTGGGCGAGCACGGAGGCATCGATGTTCTCGTGAACAACGTCGGCGACTACCGGCCTCTGGTGCGGTTTGGCCAATCGGATCCGGATTCCTGGCGGGCGATGTACGATATCAATCTGGGGCATGTCTTCGCGGTCACGCGCGCCTTTTTGGCGCCCATGATCGAGGGTGGAGGAGGCTCGATCGTCAACGTCCACTCAGTGGAAGGCATGCGCGGGTTTCCGGGCGATCCTGTTTATGCGGCGATGAAAGCTGGAGTGGCCCAATTCACGCGCTCGCTGGCCGTTGGCGAAGGCCGGCACGGAATCCGGGTCAACGGGATCGGCACTGATCTGACGCAAACCCCGCAGGTGGACTATACCGGGCGCACCGAAGGTGAGCCCGAGCGCTGGGAGTCCTGGGCGCCGGTGGGGCGGATGGGGTGGCCCGAGGATCAGGCGCGGGTGGCGCTATTTCTTGCCAGCGACCTCTCGGCTTTCGTTCCCGGCCACAACCTTCCTGCCGATGGAGGGACCCTGGCCGGTGGCGGATGGTTTTATTCCGCGGACGAAGGCCGCTTCGTCAATCGTCCGAAGAAGCCCTGAGGAATTTTCTCAAGCAATGGTCAGGTGCTTTTCGCGACTGGCCAAACTCAGAGCTGGCTTGTCTGCCAAGCCCATTGGTAGAGTTGCCGATCGAGGGAATTATGTTCTTCGAATCGATCGGAAAAAACTTTATCCGGCGCCACTTGCGGATGCGTCCGGTGCCTTTTGGTCAGATGTCGTTTGCCCTTGAAGAAAAATCGGAAGGCACGTTTTCGATTGAAGCCTGTTTTGTTGATGTGGCGCGCCTTTTCAAGGTGCCACCCGAGTGCTGTGTAAAGGGCATTCAGAGAGTTTTCCTTTTCCAATACGCTGATGAAGTCAAAGTTTGACAGAATCTTTTTTGACCTCGCCAAGTCTGCCTCCTCAAGCGCTTCGACTCTTTGTTTGCGGCTGAGAATCCGACAATAATATTCGTTCTGAGAGGTTTTCAGCTGATTCGCGAGGTGAAGCTCGAAGTTTTCGTGATCGTGCAACCCCCGGTAGAACGAATAGTAGAATTCAGAGACAAACCTTTTTAGAGGATCTCTGATGCAAGTGATCAGGACGACGCGCGGGTCGCTTTTGAGAGTGTCGTAATCGACGATATCCCACTCACACGCGACGAAGGTGATCCCCTCGTTTTCGCAGCGGTCGACAAACGAGGTAAGCTCCTGGCTGGAATAGGTGTCGAGGGGAATTAGTTCTCCCTGCTTGTCGCACGGATTTCCATTCTGATGCGCGGGGAAAGCGGTCTCTTGATTCGCCAGAGCGGTGGCGACAACGCTGCTGCCCGCGGCCTTATGAAAGTGCTGAAACCAGACCAGTCGGTAGGAATTTTTCATGAGAAGCGTGGTGTTTGAAAACTCAATTTAAAAATTCGCCGGAGGCGTTCCGAAAGCCTTCGACGACTGGTGTGATGGCATCTTCGACGGCAGTCTGCTCGGCGGGGAGCGGAAAACGGATGCGGAAATCCGTGATTCCGGCTTCGAGCATCGCGGGAACGCTCGCCATGGTGGCTATGATATCGATGTCGCCACTGGCATTTTTTTTCACGGCAAGCGGTGCGGTCACGGCAAAGCCTTCGCTGGAACGGCCACCGGCTGCGAGCGCAGATCGAATTTTTTGCAGACCGGCGGCTGGGTCGGCAGCATCCGGTCCCCAGGGAATCCATCCCGTGCCGAAGCGGACGATGCGGCGGAGCGCGGCGGGGTGCAGGCTACCGCCGATCCAGATTGGAATTCCGCAGGGTTGCAGAGGCTTGGGTTGCATATGAATGCGCTCGAAATTCACATCGGGTGATTGGTGAGCGGCGACATTCTCCCGCCACAGCAGTTGGCATATCTCGAGTGTATGATCGAGGCGGTCGCCGCGCCGCGCATGCGGAATGCCGTTGGCTTCATACTCCTCGCGTTGCCATCCCACGCCAACCCCGAGATCCAGACGGCCTTCGGAAAGAACATCGAGTGTCGCGGCCGTCTTCGCCAGAGTAGCCGGAGTACGGAGTCCCGCGAGCAGGATGCCGGTCATGAGTCGAGTATGCGAGGTGATACCTGCCAGGACCGAGAGCAGAGTGAGCGGCTCGAGCCAATGGCCGTCCGGGCCGGTTGGTTGTTTCCCGCCCTGCATACCACCAGCTTTCGGGTCACCGTAGGCTTCCAGATTTTCGCCGAATACCACATGGTCAGCAAAGACCAGCCGATCCAGTCCC
>DLYX01000230.1:0-3082 GCA_003447545.1 Deltaproteobacteria bacterium
CAACAAAACAGCAGCGCTGTGGCACTGCACGTCCTGCAGGGCAAGGTGCGGGTGGATGGTAACAATGGAAAACACGGGGAAATCATCAAGGCCAACCGCGCGGTCATGCTCGCCGGCACCCGGGTGAAACGCGAACTGGCACCATCATCCCACGGTTTCCTGCGCCACCTGCCACCCAAAATCAACATGCTCGTCAAGGATGACTTCGAGCACGGTCTGCTGGCGGACCAGAACTACATCATCCGCATGGACTCCGCAGTGATCCGCGACCTCGCCGGCAACCGGTTCCAAGGGATCTATGACGATACTACCTGGAATTTCAACAGCACTGACGCCGTCACCTCCCGTAATGCCGTTATTTTGGCCGACGACTTTTCCGACGTTACCAAGACCGGTAATACAGCTGCTTTCGGGTCCTGGAACCACCTCAATGGTATCGAGGCTCCGGCCACCTCACTTTCGTTTTTCAAAGGTGATACAACGACCGCGTTGAGTTTCCACAACGTGACCGCCGGTGAGATTGACGTAAAAAACAACATGACCGCCGGCGGCTGGGACACCTCATTGGTGCTCGATCTGGACAACTCAACCGTTTCCATCAAATTAACCTCGATGGTGATCGACCTCCGGTTAACCAACAACGCCGGCACTCCGCAAGCGACGGGCAAAAGCAGCCGGATCATCGCCGAACTTGTCGGCAGTGTCAGCGGCTTGCTGGGTAAGGTCGATCCGGGCAACAGTCCCTGCCCGAGCGGCCCATACACGCGCACGCTAGACCTCAGCAGCCTTCCCACGCTCGACGGCAGCGAGAGCTACACCCTCCACTTAAAAGCACGCGGCACCGGCCATGGTCACAACAAGTCTCTCCAGGCCATTGCACTCAAAGGCAATCTCGCAGCCTTCCGCGAATCCTCCGAAGCAACAAAACCATTTGGTAATTTCACTCCAGCCGACCTGACCGAAACCACAAGCGAAAGCGATGATTCACCTCCGTCTGTCATCGCCTTGCACCCAGCCAACAACTCGGAGGAGGCTACACCAAGCGGACAACTGAAAATGCTTTTTAACGAGCCAATCAAATTCGGCACCGGCAGGGTGTTTATTCAGAACGTCACCGACTGGAGTGAGTCTACATTGGTGGTGGGCTCCCGCCAGCTCTCCATCGATGGGCGCATACTGACGATCAGCCCACCTGCCAAACTCAAGGACGGCAGCAAAAACCTCGGTTGGCTCGCAGACTGGGAATCAGCCGCCCCGGTCATCTTCCTCAATCCAAGCGGCGACGGAACATGGTATGACCATGATGACTTGCAGGATGATCGTCCAAGCCTGGGCATGATCGGGTCCATGCCCAACCCGGGGATAGTCAGCATCAACAGAACCATCCGCCGCGAGTTCGGCACCATCACCGCAGGTAGCCGCTACACGGTCAGTGCCACCATCGGTTTGCGCACCAATGATGCTACCTTCCCCGGCTACAACATCCGGTTGAGCTCCGGCGACACCACACTTGCCAAACTCACCAGCAACACCCCGCCCGGCCCGGCGAATAGCGTCAACACCGTCGGTTTCTCATGGGATGCCTCCACCCTGCCCGATGGCGTCCAGCCCGGCGACCCGCTCGCCATCGAAATTATCCCAGCCTCCGACTCCGGATACCTCGACCTGAACGCTCTCCGGATCTCAGCAATCGATCAATCTGGGAAGTAATCACGCCATAAAATAAAAAAACTTTGTAACATTCCGCCCCCTTCTTTGATTTGCGTAGTGACCCAAGGGCTTTCAACCCCGGGACCTCCAACATTAAATATAATCAAATGATCCATAAAACTATAACAACCATGTCCATTGCTGCAGCGATGGGATGTTTCGCCTTAGCGGCCACTTCAGCCAACGCAGCAATCATTCTAGCTGATGATTTTGCAGATGCGGACCGCTCGAGTTCGGATGGAACCATCGGTGCATGGAATACCGTCAGTGGCATCTCGGCTCCGTCGACAACGCTGCAGTTTTTTAAGGGTGGCACGACGAATCAGGCTGCATTATTCAACAACGCCGCAAACGATGCAGATGGTGCGTTTGACGTCAACAACAACATGACCGAAGGCGGCTGGGACACTACGATTACGCTTGCCGTCGGCGGTTCGGACATCGACCTGAGCTCGCTGGTTCTCGATCTCAAGCTGACCAACGGCTCGGGAGCTGCACAGACTACAGGCAGCAAATCGGGTGAGATGCTCGTTGAGTTTTTTGACGTAGGTCTTAGCTCGGTCGGCACGGCTGACCTGGGTGGTAATCAAAATTACCCTACCGCCTCTTACCAGCGCACACTGGATGTGACAGGCATCTCCCTCTCCGCTGGTCAGACCTACACGATGGTTGTCAGTGCCCGCGGTGATGGCTTCGGTCACCACAAAGCGCTGGACGCGCTCACCCTCAATGGCGACATCACCGCCGTCCCAGAACCCTCCTCTGCCGCCCTACTCGGTCTCGGTGGATTTGCCCTGATCCTCCGTCGCCGCAAGTAACCCGACGTTTATTTCATTTTATCTTATTAAGATTGGCCCACTTCCCGTCACCGGGGAGTGGGTTTTTCGTTTGGGGCGATACGCAAGTTCCCATCTTTCATTTTTGGAGTTTGAAACTTCGGGTTTAAAGCTTATTAAAAAGCCATGCCCAACGACACCCGTGCCCAACTGAAAGAACTCCTGCTTCAAAAATCCGTCCGCACCGGCGAGTTCACCCTCGCGTCCGGAAAAACATCCGACCTCTACATCGACTGCCGCGTCACCGCGATGGACGCCGTGGGTGCTAATCTCATCGGGCAGTTAGGCTGGGAGACGGTGAAAAAAGAACTCACCGAGCGTGGGGTTGATGCTCAGGCGATTGGCGGCATGACTCTCGGGGCCGACCCCATTTCACTCGCAGTCGGTATGACCTCCGCTGGCGACGACCAACAGCTCCAGGTCTTCACCGTGCGCAAAGAACCGAAAGGCCACGGCAAGGGCAAGCAGATCGAAGGGAATTTCAACGAAGGCGACACCATCGTGATCGTCGACGACGTCATCACCACCGGCGGCTC
>DLYX01000230.1:3479-3778 GCA_003447545.1 Deltaproteobacteria bacterium
CGCGAGGAAGGTGGCCGCGAAGCCATCGAGGCACGAGGTATTCCCGTGGTCTCTCTGTTCTCCCGCTCCACCCTTTTGGACTAATCTCTAAACTTCAAATACCAAGCTTTGCGCATCGAGATCATCAACACCGGCAACGAGCTCCTGTTAGGGACGACGTTGAACACCCACGGCGCATGGCTCGGCGGCGAGCTTGCCACCCTCGGATTACGGGTGCAGAGGCAGACGACCGTGCCCGACGGCGATGCCATCACCACGGCTCTAAGCGAAGCGATGGACCGCAGCGATGCCATCATCGT
>DLYX01000509.1 GCA_003447545.1 Deltaproteobacteria bacterium
TGTATCGAGGAGTCCGTTGAATTCGCTGTCACTCTGCTGCGCGGAGAGGCCTTGCGTCAGCGCCCGCGAGAAACTAGCGATCATGCCGTGATTCGCAGTGAGGCGTGTATTCGCCTCGTCGCGAGAGTAGCCGCCGGACAATGCGACCACTTTGAGCATTTTGGGGTGCCGAATCACATCCTCATAGAAGCCGCTTTCTTCCGGGAGAGTGAGCTTTACCATCACCGACTGCCCCTCGGGGAGCGCGTCAAGGTGGGCCAGCATCTCCTTTTTGAGGATCGCTTCTGCACCCGCCTTCTCCGGGCTGTTGATATCAACTTCCGGCTCCAGGATCGGACAGAGGCCATGCCCCAGAATCTGGCGACCGACCTCGAATTGCTGCTTTACGATCTCCGCGATGCCTTTCGGGTTCGCGAGCTTGATGACCGAGCGCATCTTCGTCCCGAAAACCTCATGCTTGACGGCTCGCTGGCACAGGGCGTCGAGCTCGGGCATCGGCTTCATGATTTGGACGCCGTCGGCCTCGTCGGCAAGTCCTTTGTCGACTTTGAGGAACGGCACCACCTTTTTTTCCTGCCAGAGATAACGAGCCGAGGGTACCCCCTCCACTTCGCGGTCCATGGTCATCTCGAAGAGAATGGCGCCAAGGACGCGGTCCCCCCCAAAGGATGGACTTGTCATGATCCGGGAGCGCATGGCGTGAATGAGATCGAACATTTCGCCTTCGTTCGCGTACTCGGACTCCTCGACGCCGTAGAGCTTGAGAGCCTTGGGCGTACTCCCACCGCTCTGGTCGAGTGCTGCAAGGAAACCGTTCTCGGATTGAACTTTCTTAAGCTGATCGTCGTGAATACTCATAGTCTGCCTGAACTTCCTGGTTTTTCGGCCTCTTGGTCGGAAGGCACTCGCTTCAACTAAAGCTAAAATCATCAGCCGGCGCGAGTGGGATCGGATTTGGTCCGAATCCGTTTGGGGGTCGGAGGCTCTTCGACGCCCAAGCGCAGGCTAGCAGCATTCCCCTCCCGGGCTCAATCATCGAATTTACTTCGATGGGAGAAATTCAGATGGCAATCTGGTCAGAAGCTGGCGAACGCCTTATGGTAACAGTTGGCTATGGCCAAACGGCAACAATTTGACGTGATCATCGTCGGCGGAGGGATCGCTGGAGCCTCCCTGGCTTATTTTCTCGGGCAGGCGGGTATCGGCAAGGTTCTGATCCTCGAGCGCGAGAATCAGTTGGCGGCCCATTCCACCGGTCGAAGTGCGGCCTCCATCAGTGAATATGACGAGAATGATGTCGTTTTGGACCTCAAAATCCTCGGTTCGCGATTTTGGCGCCGGCCCCCCGAGGATTTCGCGGATCACCCGCCGCTTACGTCCGTAGGTGTTCTGTCCCTTTTCGACGTCGCGGGGTTCGAGAAGCTGGAAGGCCGGGAAGGTGAACTGCGGGCGCGGGGCCTGGAGTTCGAGCTCATGCGACCCGATGCCGTTCGCGCCAAGGTACCTGCCCTGACCTTTCCCGGCATGGGAGGGGCGCTGTATGCGCCGCAGGATGGCCGCCTCGATGTGCATGGGATCTTGCAGGCCTATTTGCGGCATGCGCGCGCTGGCGGGGCGCAGATGGAGCTGGGTGCGGAGGTTCTCGGGCTCGTTCACTCCCAAGGCCGAATCAGCGGTGTGCGGCTGCGAGACCGAGAGGTCGAGGCTGGTTTGGTCGTGAATGCTGCCGGCGCCTGGGCGTCGACGGTGGGCCAGATGGCAGAGGCTCGCGCCGTGGAGCTCCAGCCCAAACGTCGATCCTTGTTTACGTTTGCAGGACCGGCTGATGTTGAATTCGGCAACTGGCCCATGGTCTGGAGCGACCCTCACGAGGTATACTTCGTTCCCGAGGCGGGCGAGATGATGCTGAGTCCGATGGACCAGGTTGCGATGGGCCCCTGCGATCCGAGCCCGGACGACGAGACCATCGCTGCCTCGCTCGAGCGACTGAGCGAGTTGGCCCCCTCTCTGGTTCCGCGCTCCATTCGTTCCCGTTGGTCGGGGCTGCGCACCTTTGCTGTGGATGGGGCACCGGTGATCGGTCCCGACCCCGACCGAAAAGGTTTTTTCTGGCTGGCCGGTCAGGGAGGCGCCGGGATCGAGACCAGTCCCGCCTACGGCCAGATCGCCGCAGATCTGATCGTATCGGGCCGCAGTAGTCGTTTCGAAGTCTCACGATTGGCCCCAGATCGCTTTCCGGTCACGAATGCAGCCGAAACGCTCGCCATGGCTCGCGATTCGGGTTAGGTACCGGCGGTTCCGAACGGGAGGCGTGGTGGTGGCGAAGAATTATACGGCCAAGGATATAACCGTTCTGGAGGGGTTGGAACCCGTCCGGAAACGACCGGGTATGTACATCGGGGGGGTCGATACGACCGGCCTGCACCACCTGCTCTGGGAGGTGGTCGATAACTCGGTCGACGAGGCGATGAATGGTCATTGCAGTCGAATCGAGGTGATCCTTGCCAAGGATGGCGAAACCCTGATGGTTTCCGATGACGGCCGCGGTATTCCGGTGGACATCCATAAAAAGTACAAAAAGCCGGCGGTCGAACTTATCCTGACGACGCTCCACGCGGGCGGGAAATTCGAGGCTAAAAATTACCTTCATTCAGGAGGTTTGCACGGAGTAGGCGCCTCGGTCGTGA
>DLYX01000367.1:0-3158 GCA_003447545.1 Deltaproteobacteria bacterium
CATTCAGGAAGCCATTCATTCTCGCAGGACAGCTCATTTGTGGCAGGATTCACCTGTCCCGGAGGACGTGATTCTGAAGGGGTTGGAAGCTGCGCAGATGGCCCCTTGCCATCGGATGACCTGGCCCTGGAGGTTTACCTTGCCCGGTCCCACAGCTCGCGAGTCGCTTTTTGAACTGGGAGTCGAGCTCAAGGCCGCGAAGACCGGAACCGAGATCAGCGAGGCCCTGCGCGAGCGCATGGCCGGAAAAATGCTTCATCCGGCGCTGGTGGTCGTGAGCCAGATTGTTTCGGAGGATGCGATGCAATCGCAGGAGGATTACGCGGCCTGCGCTTCGGCGATCCAGAATCTGACGCTATCGGTCTTTGCGGACGGCTATCACAGCAAATGGTCGACAGGGGCTGTGATCCGGGATGCGCGGACCTACGACGCCCTTGGCATATCCCCCAAAGAGGAAACCATCATCGGCTTTGTATGGGTGGGTGTGCCGGTGCGGACCGGGCCAGCCCCGGAGCGCCCCGAGCTTTCCCTGCAAGTCCGACGCGTGCCATAAAACGATCGACCCAAAGCGACTCGGTGGCAACGCGTGACCATTCGGTCGTGCAAGGTTGGGTGGTCAGGCTGCTGGCCGAGGAGTGAATAAACAGAGCTACGGGTGGGGGAGGTGTCGTTGATGGATTGGTACACGCAGGCCGAGTACCCGTTGGCATTTTCGCAGCTGTTTCTGGCGATGTTGGGAATGGGGGCGACCCTTCATCCTCGCGATCTCTCCGCGGTCTTTCTGGCACCTCGAGGTTTGCTTGCGGGGATGGGTGCCCAGTTGCTGGTGATGCCGGTTTTGGGCGCCTCGGTTGCTGCATGGGCCGGGTTTTCTCCGGGGCAGACGATCGGTCTGATTCTGGTCGCCGCTGTCCCGGGCGGCACCTTGTCCAACGTGGTCTGTTATTTGACCGGCGCGAATTACGCGCTCTCCATCGCGCTGACGGCACTCTCGACGATTGGTTGTCTGGTGACCACGCCTCTGATTTTGCAGCTCTTTGCCGCGGACCTGCTTCCCTCGGCATTTGCGATGCCGGTGGCCGGGATTCTATTTGATATCGGCCTCGGCCTCCTTTTGCCCCTGGCTCTCGGGATGCTGGTGCGGACGCGTCTGACGCCACCGGCGGATCAGCGTTTTACGAAGGTCTGCATCCGCCTGAGTCTGGTACTGGTTTTTTTGATGGTGGTCGGCTCCAGCGGGAGCGGACGTATTGATGGCGCCTCACTTGCGTTCCTTCCTCCATGGCTGGTGCTCTTCTCGACCCTCGGGTTGGGGATCAGCCTTGCGGTCGCCTGGTTGGCCCGGCTGGCTCGGCCCGAGCGTATGGCTATCGGAATTGAAACGACTTTGCGCAATACCAATCTGGCGTTGCTGCTCAAGGCGTCGCTATTTCCTGCGGCGGCCGGCGGTGTCGACCCGTTCTCGGACGCGGTGCTCGCGGTGGTGGTACTCGCCGGTGGGTTGCAGGCAACTCCCTTGTTTCCAGCGGTTCTCGGCTTTCGCCGGGGCTGGCTTTGATGGGGAGAATTCAGGTCGAGTTTGCGCCCGAGTTGCAAGCCTTCGGCCTAGGCAGGATTCTTTTGCGATTTTGGAGGTTCGTGACAAAACGGATCTCCGGCTATGAAGAAATTTTTCTTTCGATCGATTCTGGGGATTCTGGCAGCGTTCCTTCTGTGGACAATCGCGGCTGAAGTGCTCGAGCCTGCCTACGAATCGGAACTGGAAAGTGGTTTCGGTGATCTGGTTTCGGGCATCGAGGAAGCTGAAGGGAACCTGACGGGATGGCTCGCGATGGCTCCGCCCCGAGGCGAGCGATCCTTGGCCGATGGTTACGTATACCTCCTGGGCCACCTCGTGCGGATCACGAACCGTGAATTGGATAACAACCCCTACAATCCGCATTTCGAGCGAGCGATTACCTTTCTCAGCAAATGGACGGGAGACAACCCCGACAACGCCTACCTGATTGCGCCGATCGATGGCGAGTTCGACTACCTTGTGACGGGTCAGGTCCCTTACTACCGGGAGCGGGGTGCAACCACGCTGGCCGAGATTCCGGAGGCCCCCGGATTAGTCCTGTTTCAGACAATTACCGAGTTGATCGGCGATACGGGTTCGCTCGAAGAGTTGGTCTCGTGTCGAAATCAGACATTTGCGGATCTCAATAGTCATAACCTGCAGGTCGATCCGGACGGGCATTTTGAAATCCTGTTATCCGGCGAGAAGCCCGACGGCTACAGCGGCAATTGGATGGCGACGCGAGGAAACCTGGCCTGCGAGGATCAGGAGGGCCAGACGACCTATGCCGACAAGGTCGCGAGCAATTTCGTTGTGCGGGAGATTTTCGTGGATTGGGAGACCGAGCACCCTCTGGACCTGGATATCGTTCGTCTCGGCTATGAGGGCCTGCCTCCTCCGGTGATGGATGCCGCTGCGCGGGCCGAGCAGATGCGGGCAATCGGGGAGAAGCTCCCCAACCAGATCAACTTCTGGAACTGGGTCATGCAGATTGGTCTGGAAGCGTGGGGCGATCGAAACTTTGATGGAGAACGTCGCTTGCCGGTGAACGAGGTGAATGAAGCATCACCTCCCTTTCTGGCCGGGGGGACCGCCGGGTCGAATCAATTATATGCCAGTGGCATGTTTGCGCTGGAGCCGAACGAGGCCCTCGTCCTGTGGGTTACCGTTCCCAAGACGCCGGATTATCTGGGCTTCCAGCTGAGCGACAGCTGGATGCAGTCGCTGGATCAGGCCAATTACGTCACGAGTCGGAACCAGAGCCAGATGAATTTTGACGCCGATGGCAGCAGTTACCTCGTGGTCGCTCATGAGGACCCCGGGGTGCGCAACTGGATCGATACCACGGGGCTCGCGACAGCCCAGATGACGTTTCGGTTTTGGTACCGAGAGGAGCCATCGCCGGCCGACTTCCCGAAGATTCGTGCCGAAAAAGTCCTGTTCGCCGATCTCTTCGGGGTCATTGGAGACGACTCGGTGCCGTCGTTCGACTCCGCCGCGCGACGCCTCGAGATCGCCGCTCGGCAAAAGCATATGCGGCTTCGTTTCCGGCAGCACTAGGAGGAACGGGGCCGCCGCTCTCGGTCGCCTCCTCGATCGC
>DLYX01000367.1:3445-3724 GCA_003447545.1 Deltaproteobacteria bacterium
CCGCCGCTCTCGGCCGCGTCCTTGATCGCTGCGGTGCTCAGGCGCCGGGCTGTGGCACTCGGGAGAAGACGCCGATGCCCAACAGATAGATGACGAGGCCCACCAGCATCACGGCTTGAAAACCGATCGTCATCGACAGGATCGTCGCGAGGACCGATGCGACCACGGAGAAAAACCCGTTCACCGCCCAGCACCATGCGACGTATTCCTCACCGTGTGCGCCCAGGCGGGAAACCGTTGCGAGACCCAGCGGCATGAACATTCCGAGGCAGAGCCCCA
>DLYX01000312.1 GCA_003447545.1 Deltaproteobacteria bacterium
GGCGCCCAAGGTGCCCTTTCGCCTGGCATTGCCGAGAGGTTTCCATGCGGAAACGCCTCTGGTTCTGATCGTCCATGGCCATGGCGGGAGCAGCGAACGGGCGCTGCGAAAGCATCGTGACGACCTGCTTGGTCGCGGCATGGCCGCCCTCGCGATCGACCTGCCCGACCACGGCCGCCGGGGCGGGAATGGCGATCGCTTCTTCGACCCGACCGACCCCGCCGGTCTCGCCAACCACCTGCGACAGTCCGCAATCGACGTCATTGCGGTTGTCGATGCGGTCCAGCGCTGCGGCTTTCGACAGCCGAATACCTGGGAGTGGAAACCGCGCGAAGTCCTCTACCTGGGATATTCTGTCGGCGCGATGGTCGGCCTGATCGCGCGGTCCGTCGAACCCGAGATCGGCACCACCGCGCTGCTGGCCGCCGGCGGCGATCTCCCTGGATGGATGATGTTGCATGCACCGCATCAATTCCACCCGAAGCTCCTCTCCTGCATCGGTGGTCCCGATAGCGGAGCGGACTGCCTCGGAGATACCGCAGCCTGCGAGCCTCCGGGCCTCTGTGGTGTCGACCCTTTCCGATTCCAGCTGGGCGAGCAGTTCGCCCTGCCCTTTGCCTGGGCCGCAGCCGGTGGCGAACCACTTGCCTTTGCGATCCAACGAACCGGTCCCGCAAACTCTGCCGATGTTCTGATCTTCACGGGCGGCAACGACTATACCCTCCACCCGCTTCTGGCGACGCGATTGGGTGATGCACTCGGCTTGCGCATTGTCGGGCCCCATTTGCGCCGCGGGCCCGGTGGCTTGCGCGTACAGCGCCCCGAACTGGGCCACGACCTTCGAGAGGACCCGCTCGTCCGACAGGAAACCGCCAACTTCCTCTCCAGCCGGGGGCGGCAGCGTCCCTGGATTCCCTTTCCCTAACCATTGCAAGGATATCTCATGCCATCATCGCGAACCTCCCTTCTTTCCATTGGTCTCTTGATCCTCGGCCTGAGCGGCTGCGCTCAATCCACCGAGCGGCCGGTACTCTCGGGCGACACAACCGACAACGCTCTCTCGGGGATGACTTCCGCGCCTTCGGCCCATACCGTCCGGCACAATCAGGCCGTTGCCGAGTCGTTGCCACTGGATGATCCAAAAGACTTCGAGGACGCGCGCCGGGGAAAGATCGCCGGTGGGGATCAGGTGCGCGTCCTGAGCGAAGATGGTCGCGTACTCTGGGACACCGGCACCTATGATTTCATCGTCGGCGAAGCGCCGACCTCGGTCAATCCCAGCCTGTGGCGTCAGGAAAAACTGAATAACGAACATGGCCTCTTCGAAGTCGTCGAGGGCATCTACCAGGTCCGGGGTTACGACCTCGCCAATATGAGTGTGATCGACGGAGCCACCGGGTGGATTATCGTGGACCCACTGGGCAGCCGGGAGACCGCAAGCACCGCCATGGACCTGGTGCGCAAACACCTGGGGAATAAACCCGTGCGCGCCATCATCTACACGCACAGCCATATCGATCACTTCGGAGGCGTCGAGGGCGTCGCCACCACTGAAGAAGTCGCGGATCAAGGAATCCGAATCGTGGCACCAGCCGGGATCATGGAAGAGTCCGTGAGCGAATTGCTGCTCGCCGGGGCTGCCATGTCGCGACGAGCCTCCTTCATGTACGGCTTTGGCCTCGACCGGTCGCCCCGCGGCCATATCGGTTCCGGGTTGGGGAAAAGTCCGACCTCGGGGACCTGGACGATTATTCCACCGACCGACACCGTCGACAAAACCGGTCAGAGGCTTGTTCTTGATAACGTCGAGTTCATCTTTCAGTACACGCCGGAATCGGAGGCACCTGCCGAATTCCTCTTCTACCTGCCCGCGAAAAAAGTCCTCTTCGGGGCCGAGGTCGTTTCGCGCAACATGCATAATGTGTTGACCTTGCGTGGAGCCAAGGCGCGCGATGCCTTGAAGTGGAGCGGCTATATCGACGAAACGATCGATTTATTTCCCGAGGCGATCGTTCTGGTGAACAGCCACCACTGGCCGGTATGGGGGCAGCGCAACATTCACGAATATCTCGAGGGGCAACGCGATACCTACAAATTCCTCCACGACCAGAGCCTGAATCTGGCCAATCAGGGACTGACCCCCGACGAGATCAGCGAGACCATCCGCCTGCCCGATTCGCTTGCGAAGACCTTCGCCAATCGGGGCTACTACGGCACGACTTCGCATAATGCCCGCGCGGTCTACCAGCACTATTTCGGCTTCTATGACGGGAACCCCGTCAATCTGCATCCACACCCGCCCGTCGCGGAGGCCGAGCGCTATGTCGACGCCATGGGCGGTCCCGACCGCGTCCTCGAGATTGCCTCGAAAGCCTACGCCGAGGGCGACTACCGCTGGAGTGCCCGTATTCTTGGCCACCTCGTTTTCGCCGAACCTACGAACAGGAAGGCGCGCAACCTTCTCGCCAGCACCTTTGATCAGTTGGGCTATCAAGCGGAGTCCGGACCCTGGCGCGACATCTACCTGACGGGTGCTCTGGAATTGCGCGAGGATGGCCCGAGCGCGACAACATCGACGTCCAGTGCCAACGGCATCCTGCAGGCGATCCCGATCTCCGGGTTTCTTGACGCTCTGGCGGTCCGGCTCAACGCCGATAAAACCGAGGGTAAGGAACTCATTTTCAATTTCACCTTCACCGACCTGAATGAAACTCACGTTGTCGAAATTCGGAATTCGGTCCTGAACCACCGGCAGGGCGAGCCCCACCCCGATGCGGATGCCACGATCATATTAACCCGCGCCTTTTGGCAGGACCTGCTCTCCGGTCAGGTGGGGCTTCAGGAATTGCTCTTTTCCGATGGCTTCTCGATCAAAGGAAGTCGCCTTGCTCTGGGATCCTTTCTCACGAGTATCGATATGCAGGACCCCAACTTCAATATCGTAACCCCCTAGCAGGCCCGAGGGACCGAGATTCTACACGCCGGTTGCAAGCTGCCTCAGTCGAAATCGACGTCGCGATCGAGACCGATGGCCTTGCGCGCAATCCCGTAGGGATACCCGCGCGTGACCAACCGGCGCAACGCACGTTGCCGCTCCCGGGGGTCGTCGGGCATACCATCGGGGTATCGTCGCTCGAGCAGGGCGCGCGCGCGTTGCAAATCGCCCTCGCG
>DLYX01000169.1 GCA_003447545.1 Deltaproteobacteria bacterium
GTGCGAAATATTTCTCTCATGGGAGACGACATACCGGGAGGCAGAGAGGCCGTCAACGCTAGCGGCCCGAGGGTTCGCGCGATAAGGGAACCAGACGAGTTGGTTGTTTGGAGTTCTCCAAAGTGCCGGAAATCAATGAAACAGGACGCCTGCTGGTCCGCCGCCCGGATGGGGAGACAGAATTCCACGAACTCCATGGGGATACGCGCGTCGGCCGAGCGGAGGATATGGATCTGGTTCTGGAGGATCCCTCGGTATCTCGACAGCACGCCCTGCTGCGCTGGGAGGACGGTGCGCAGTTTGTGATCGCAGACCTCGGAAGCGCCAATGGTACGTGGCGCAATGGGGATCGGATCGCCCTGCCCGTTCCGCTGCGTAACGGCGACGATCTGCGGATGGGATCGGTCGAAATGCGATTCCTCGCCCCGCGTGGAGTCCATGAAGGCCATCGGGGGGCCTCGGTTCGGGAGACTCTGGATGCGACATCAACGATGGGGCAGCAGGCAGGCGAGGTTCAGCCGACACTGATTGCCAGAGCACCTCTGATGATGGCGGCTTTGGAGCTTGCACATCAAGCGAGCCAGTCTCCGATCCCGGTGATGATCGAGGGGGAAACGGGAACCGGGAAGGAGCTTCTCGCGCGAGCGATCCACGCGGACGGGCCACGGGCCGATGCGCCCTTTGTCGCAATCAATTGCGCTTCGCTCCCGGAAGGGCTGCTCGAGTCGGAGCTTTTTGGTCATCGAAAAGGCGCGTTCACGGGGGCCAGCACGGATCGAATCGGCCTTCTGGAGGCGGCGCACGGAGGCTCGGTGCTGCTCGACGAGATCGGCGAGATGCCACCAGCCATGCAGCCGAAGTTGCTGCGGTTCCTGCAGGAGGGCGAGATCCATCGCATCGGTGAGAATCAACCCCGGAATGTGGACGTCCGGGTGCTCGGGGCGACTCATCGCTGTTTGGCTGACGAGGTGCGGGAGGGTCGTTTTCGGGAAGATCTGTTCTTTCGGCTGACCCCGATCATGATCTCTCTCCCTCCCCTGCGAGATCGAATTGAAGATGTGCCCTTGCTGGCAGGCCGGCTCCTCGCTCGGGCTTGTCGCCGTCACGAGCGCCCGGAGATTGGCTTGTCTGCAGGTGCCCTCCGCGTGCTGAGCGCATACTCCTGGCCCGGGAATGTGCGGGAACTGGAAAATGAGCTTTTGCGCGCGGTTGCCATGAATCCCCAAAAGGAAATCCTTGAGGAAGCAGACCTTTCCTCTCGAATTCTCGCCCCGGAGGCCGGATCGGATGCGCTTGAATCACTCAATTCCGCTTCGGGCTCGCAAGACTCGGAGGTTCCCGGAGGGGGGGCGGTCGGGACGGCGTTGACGGATGTCGACAGTGACACTTCCGGTGATAATGCCAGTTTGCGGGGCGCTCTGTCCCGTTTCGAAAGGCAGCATATCGAAGACGTATTGGAGAAGAAAAACGGAAACGTCTCCGCAACGGCCAGGGCGCTAGGCGTGTCTCGCGGTGCGCTGCACCGCAAGCTCAAGGACTTCGGACTCCGCTAGTCCTGCTTGTCCTTGCGTCGTTTGGGGCGCTGGACATGGTCGAGGACGCGTTTCCGAATTCGGATGGATTGCGGCGTCACTTCGATCAATTCATCGTCCGCGATCCAGTCGAGAGCGTCTTCCAGGCCCATCTGGCGCGGCGGGGTCAGCCGCACAGCATCATCCCGCCCCGCTGCCCGAACATTCGTCAGTTTCTTTTCCTTTGTGACATTGACGTCCAGATCGCCTTGCCTCGAGTATTCCCCGACGATCATGCCCTCGTAGACAGGTGTGCCAGCGGCCGCGAAAAGTGTTCCGCGTTCCTGCATATGGTCCAAGGCATAGGCGGTGGTTTTTCCTTCGCGGTCCGAAACCAGAGCGCCATTGGAACGACGGTTGATCGCTCCCGCCCAGGGAGCCCAGCCGTTGAAGACGGCATGCAGAATTCCCGTCCCACGAGTATCCGTGAGAAAAGGCGAGCGAAAGCCGATCAGTCCCCGAGAAGGTACGGCGAATTCCAGCCGCACGCGACCGGAGGCTGGCGGGCTCATATGGTTCATGACGCCTTTGCGCATCGAAAGAAGTTGCGAAACCACACCGATGAACTCCTCGGGCAGATCGATAATCGCAGTCTCCATCGGTTCGTGCTTCTTGCCGTCAATCTCTCGGGTCACGACATCGGGTTTGGAGACCTCGATCTCATAACCCTCACGGCGCATGGTCTCGATGAGGATTGCGAGTTGAAGCTCTCCTCGTCCCGATACCCGCAATCGCTCCGGAGTGTCCGTGTCTTCGACGCGCAGACTGACATTACGCTTCGATTCCAGTTCCAGACGTTCACGCAGTTTGCGCGAAGTCACATAGTCGCCCTCACGCCCGGCCCATGGAGAAGTGTTCGCCCCGAATACCATGGTGATGGTGGGCTCGTCGATGTGAAGTCGCGGTAGCGCAATCGGCTCCTCCCGATCAGCAACGGTATCGCCTATCTGGATATCTTCTACGCCGGCGATGGCCACTATATCTCCGGCAGACGCGGTCTTCAGAGGTTGTCGCTCGAGCCCCAGCCATCCAAAGAGGCTCGTCAAGCGGAAATTCTGCTCGGCACCGTCGGCTCCGAGCACGGTATAGGTTTCACCGGTGCGGAGCTCTCCCGACTCGACGCGCCCGACAGCCAGTCGACCGATATAGTCGTCATAGTCGAGGTTGTTTGCCTGAAATTGAGTCGGCCGACCTGCCTCGACCTTGGGGCCAGGTAGATCCTCCACGATCAGACGGAACAAGGAAGACAAGTCGGAAGCCGGCTCATCGGGTTCCCGTGCTGCAGTTCCTGATCGAGCGTTCGTGTAGACGATCGGGAACTCGAGTTGGTCGTCTGTTGCATCGAGATCGATGAAGAGGCCGTAAATTTCATCGAGGACTTCGGATATGCGGGCATCGGGCCGATCGATCTTGTTGATGCAGACGACGGGTTGCAGGCCAGCCTCGAGCGCCTTGCGCAAGACAAAGCGAGTCTGTGGCATCGGACCTTCCGATGAATCCACGAGAAGCAGGACGCCATCCACAATCGCGAGAGTTCGCTCGACCTCGCCGCCGAAATCGGCGTGGCCGGGCGTATCCACGATATTGATGCGGACATCATCGTATTCGACCGCGGTATTCTTGGCTAGAATCGTGAGGCCGCGTTCACGCTCGATGGCACCGGAGTCCATCACCCTCTCGGCGACCGCCTGATGCTGGCTGAAGGTGCCAGCTTGATGCAGCATGGCATCCACAAGAGTGGTCTTGCCGTGGTCGACGTGTGCGATGATCGCTATGTTGCGCACATCCGCGCGTCGTTCCGACGAAGATTCCTGTTCAGCACTTCCAGTCACCCAAAGCTGCTAGCAGACGGGGACTGGAGCCGCCAAGTCCGGCTCCTTCCTGCAGCCCCTCGATCAGGGTGGTCGTCTCGTCCGATTTTTGCCGGACGCCGATAATTGTCGCCTCCTGCACTGGAGAAAAGCGTCACTTCGTCCTACAAGGATGCCGTGGGGATTTACCGGCGAGGTGGGGATAGATGAGCGAATCGGCTAACGAAGCGGACCTGCAGTCTGCGGCGGAGCACCGCTACCTCAGCTACGCGCTTTCGGTGATTACCTCCCGTGCCTTGCCCGATGTGCGCGACGGTCTCAAGCCGGTCCAGCGGCGAATTCTCTTCGCAATGTTTCGCAATCTGAGATTGTCGGCCACGGCGAAGCCTCGAAAATCTGCCCAAATCGTCGGCGAGGTCATCGGCAAATATCACCCGCACGGCGATTCGGCGGCCTACGAAGCCATGGTGCGCATGGCCCAGGATTTCTCGCTTCGTTACCCTCTGGTGAACGGCCAGGGGAATTTTGGCTCGCTGGATGGGGACTCGGCCGCGGCTTATCGATACACGGAAGCCAAGCTCACCAGCATCGCGGAGGAAATCCTCGAGGATCTGGGCTCCGATACGGTTGACTGGCGCACGAACTACGATGCGACCAACGAAGAGCCCGTGGTATTGCCGAGTCGCCTGCCGCAACTCCTCGTCAATGGCTCGACCGGAATTGCTGTGGGGATGGCCACCAATATCCCGCCGCATAA
>DLYX01000088.1 GCA_003447545.1 Deltaproteobacteria bacterium
CCGTAGTCTCAGCCGAGGCTTCCGCTGCTGTCCCGGAGGCCGTTTCCTTGGTGGTCGCCGCGGTATCCGCCGCGGGGACCTCATCTACAGCCGGTGCTTCGGTAGTGGGCGCGGGCTCGGTGGTAAAGTTTTCAATGCCCACATCGGATGGAGGCAGGTCGGGAATCAACCCGGAAGGCTCGGCCGATCCGGTCGAGCTATCCGAAGAGCTTCCCATATCCGGAAAATCGATCAGAGAGCCGTCATTACTTCCGCCAACATCACTCGGGGCGGTATCCTTGCGGCCCACCTCGACGCGACGCCGACGGCGACGAATCACGTTCGGACGGACTCGAGCTTCGACCGTGGACTCACGGGAGGTGACTTCACCTTGTCCGTCTTTTTCGGTGACCATACGCTCACCGACCACCCGTTCGGTACCAACCGTGGGTTCTGCCGAGGGACCGCGTCCGAGTTGCAGAGCAAGACGCTCAACTTCAGGTTCCTGCAGGCTGCTCTGTGAGCGCTTGCCGGAGATCCCGAGAGTTTCGAGGCTGGCGAGCAGTTCCTTCGATTGAAGGTTCCATTCTTTCGCCAATTCGTGAATGCGCTTCGGCATGCCTTTAGTCCTTCTTCCCTGCTGTCGATCGGATCGTGCTTCGTTCGGCCATCAACGCCGACCTTGCTGCGGTCGTCGGTCGAAAACGTAGTCCGGCGAGTGATTTTCGCCCCTGCAAGAACAAGTCTTCGCAAACCTGCGCTGCGTGAAGGTACGTACCGCGCCCACCTTCATTACGCCACTCCAGCCGGTCGCTGGCTCCGACTCGGGCCATTCGAGCCATTCGCGACTGGAGATCAGATTCACCGCAGCCCGCACAAATGCGGCGACTCGCAAAAGCCGGACGTTTCCCCGATGGCCAGGGAAGGCTCGGGGCGCTCGTGCGTCCCCTGTCGATGCGGCGATTTCGCCTCAAACCTGAGGCTCCTCCGGAAGATCAATCAGGCCGTCGCCGGCCGGCGCAGCGTCGCCCTCGGCCGCCGAGAGTCCCGCGGCTTCCGCCTCCGCGGCCGCTGCTGCAGCAACTGCCGCGGCCTCCGCGGCCGCTTCGGCTGCGGCTGCTTCCTCGACCTTCTGTTCAGCGGCGCGGGTGATCGCTGCCTCCACGATGACGTATGCTCTCTCAGGACCAATGCCCTCGACCTCGGCAACTTCCGCAGCCTCCGTCTCGGCCACTTCCTGCACGGTCTTGAATCCGTGCTGCATCAACAGTTCGGCGGTCACGTCGCTCACGCCCTCGATCTGCATGAGAGCAGCCCGCGATTGCCGCACTTCCTCGTCAGCCTCGGACTCCCCGCGGACATCCAGACGCCAACTCGTCAGTCGCGACGCGAGGGTGACATTTTGCCCGCGCTTGCCGATAGCCAGCGAAAGCTGATCGTCCGGCACGATCACCTCCATGGAATGCTCGTCCTCATCCATGATGATCTTGGCTACCTTGGCCGGGGCGATCGCTCGGCAAACAAATTCCGCGGGGTCTGCCGTCCAGTGGACGATATCGATTTTCTCGCCACGCAGCTCCTGAACCACTGCCTGCACGCGTGTTCCGCGCATCCCCACACAAGCACCCACAGGGTCGACATCGCGATCGTGTGAGACGACCGCGATTTTGGCTCGGCCACCAGGTTCGCGGACGGCGGCCTTCACCTCCACGATCCCCTCGTAGATCTCGGGCACTTCCTGCCGGAACAACTCGATCAAAAGGTTCGGATGGGTGCGGCTGAGGACGATCTGCGGCCCCTTTGCCGTCAGGTCCACATCGTAAATATAGGCGCGAATTCGATCGCTTTGCCGATAACGCTCCCTCGGGATCTGCTCGCGCTCCGGAAGGATGGCATCCGTCCGGCCGAGGTTGACGATAATATTTCGGCGCTCGAACCGCTGCACGATACCCGAGAAGAGTTCGCCCTTCCGGTCCTTGAATTCGTTGTAGATAATTTCGCGCTCGGCGTCCCGGACCTTCTGAATGATCGCCTGCTTGGCCGCCTGAGCCCCGATCCGACCAAACTCCTTCTGCGGCAGCTTCCCGAGGAATTCATCGCCGATTTCGGCTTCCGGGTCGTAGTCCGCGCGGGCCTGCTCGAGGGTAATTTCACTTTCGGGAACAGCGACGACGTCCACGACGCGCTTGATCTCGAACAGTTCAACTTCGCCGATCTCGGCGTTGAACTGCGCCTCGATCTGCCGCTCGGCACCCAGCAACCGATGTGCAGCCTGAACCATGGCCTCTTCGATCGCGCCTACAATGACTTCGCGCTCGATCTGTTTTTCTCGGCTGACCTGATCGATGACCCGACTAAGCTGAAATTCCATTCTGCTTTCCCCCTCACGCCTCGTGGGCGTGCCTCTCCCGCAAATCTCGATCGAAATCGTGCTCGTAATTCGCTTTTTCAATCGCCGTCAACGGGATGCGTACCGCCGGTCCCTTCGGGACAGCCAGCTCGAGACCATCCTGTCCCACCGCAACCAGCTCTCCGCGAAAGTTCCGCGAACCGTCGATGGGCTCGACCGTGCGCAAACGAATATTCATGCCCACATGAGCCTCAAAATCTGCCTGCCCCTTGAGCCTTCGATTCACGCCTGGCGACGAACATTCGAGCGAATAAACCCCCGGAACATCGTCGTGGGCATCGAGAACGGCTTCGATTTCATGACTCGCCCGAGCCAGCTCCTCGAGACCAATCCCACCGTCTCGATCGAGAAAAATCCTCAAGACAGAATGCTTTCCGGCGGATGCGAACTCCAAATCCACGAGACGCAGCCCGAGATCTCCGGCGACCGGCTCGATCCTTTGCGTCATTCGGTTGATAAATTCGCTTTTGCTCATCTTCTTTTCCACGGGAGTTGCGACCCTTCCGGTCGCTCAACTCAGCCCTGACGGGACTTTTTTCGTCCGTCGCGGAGAAAAAAAAAGTGGGCGAAGGCCCACTTTTCCCCGAATCCGGCCGATGTTGAAGAAAAACCTTCTAGCATGGGCCATTTTCACTCGCAATCCGGCGAGAACTTTGAAGAAATTACTCGTCGACGAGTTCGTGATAGGTCGTCAATTCGAGAATTTCGAATTCCCGCTTGCCATCGGGAATATTCACCTTCACCTCATCGCCAACCTCGTGATTCAGCAAGGCCCGTCCAATCGGCGAACCGATCGAGATCTGCCCCTCGCTCCCATCCACTTCTTCGGGAAATACCACGCGAAATTCGACTTCGTCGCCCGAGCCTAGATCCTCGCATCGCACGATGCTGCCGTAGGAAACGCGCTCCCGCGGAAGTCGAGAAAGGGAATAGGCCGAAAGCTCGCTGACCCGGGCCTGAAGAGCTCCCAGGCGAGCTCGAACAATACCCTGACGGTCTTTCGCCGCGTCGTATTCCGCATTTTCCCGCAGGTCCCCATGCGCGCGCGCCTCTTCAAGGCGCTTCGGCAGGTCGTGGTTCATTTCGCGCTGCAATCCCGCAAGTTCCACTTTGAGCTTCGCCACGATTGGCAGTTCCATAATTAATCCAGCCCTGTTTTCTTCCTTGAAATGCGATCCCGAATCATCCGCCGGGCCACAAACCCTACCGCGCGAGGTTATTCCCGCAGGCGGCTACTATAGGAGCTGGCCTCGTTCGAAAGCCACCGAAAGGAGTCCTCCGACCAGGGAAGCTCCCCCGTGAGATACCAGTACATCAACATGGCCCCACAACCGACACCGAGAAGAAATCGTAGCATGATTCATTAATGTTCCGCAGAAATTGCTTCCACCACAATTGCGGAACCGACCTCCCTTGCCCGACCGCACCGACGCGGCAAAATTCGCCCGAATGATCCTGAACCTAGACGTTTTGACGCGGCTTCTCTACCCTTGCGCCTGCTACCTCTGTCGACGCCCCTTCCACGCCTCCCGAACACCCGATCTCTGCGGGGAATGCCGCAGCGGGTTGCGCGTTCGCCAAAACACCTGCTTCCATTGCGCGCGGCCAGCGGCGGCCGCCTCTTGCCACGAGTGCTTGGCCAACGCCCCCTCCTTCCAGCGGACCTATGCACTATGCCTCTACGGGGCCGGCCAACCCGGCCAAATGGCCCTGAGACGCTGGAAAATCGGGGGCGAAATCAATCTGGGCCGGGCACTCGGTCGGGCCCTGGGCCGGCCGTTACGCCAGCAACTGGGCCCGATCGACGGAATCGTCCCGATACCGGGCCGCCGAATCGCCTCGGCCTGGCGAGGCTTCGACACAGCGAATCTTCTGGCCGAGACTCTGTCACAGGTGCTACCGGAGTCTCCACCCGTCTTCCGCAATTTCGTCCGCCGGGTGCCCCATTGGCACTGGGGAGGAGCCGCGCGACGGCGACGCGCCCGAGGCCAGATGCGAAGTAGCCTTTATCGACCGGGACGCGGGAAAATCCCACAAGGCGCGCGACTTCTGCTGGTCGATGACATCATGACGACTCAGGCCAGCGCCCGTCGCTGCAGTGATTTGTTGCTCGAAGGCGGGGCGGCACGGGTCGAGGTCGCCGTCATCGGCAGGACGGCAAACTCCTGAACTCGGGCCACCGCAACGTGCCATTGCGCCGGCCGAGTCCATCCCCAGGCCCGCGGAAAGGCTTCGGAAGCCATGTCTCCGAACGAGAATAAACCACGAAAATAGGCTCGAAGTCTTGAGTTTCTTCGGACGAGAAGAGAGAACATAGAGCCTGTCTCTGCCCCCGCAAAGGGCAAAGGCAACGCCACAGACCAAATGAAACTCGGGGTACTCATATCCGGACGAGGTTCCAACCTTCGTTCCATCATCGACGCCGTACAGAAAGATCGGCTGAACGCGGAGATTGTAGCCGTACT
>DLYX01000610.1:0-380 GCA_003447545.1 Deltaproteobacteria bacterium
AAGCGCAATGAGTACCTCGCCGGTCAGACACTTGCTCCTCGCCTTCGAACGCAATTTTTCCCTTCGTCATGTCTGGTTCGACGTCTACCCCCGGATTCGCTTCGAGTCGTCATTTATATTTCATCCCCTAACCCTTCATTTTTGCGCATAGCGCATAGATTCTGGCAAAAAAACCCGGAGCGATCGCAAGATCTCGTCGATTCCCGATGCAATGTGGGTCTAAGGGGGCGTTTACCGACAATACAGCCGCCGCCCTTTCGCCGACTGCTCCAGTCCAGTATCTCCCCTCGAGTTGTGAACGTTCTCGAGAACCAGATTACTCAGGAAATCCTGCGCCGACGTACGTTTGCCATCATCTCCCACCCGGATGCCGGCAAAAC
>DLYX01000610.1:682-9094 GCA_003447545.1 Deltaproteobacteria bacterium
CTCCCACCCGGATGCCGGCAAAACGACCCTCACCGAAAAAATCCTGCTTTTCGGGGGAGCCGTGCGGGAGGCTGGCGCCGTCCGAGCCCAAAAAGCAAGCAAGCATGCGACCAGCGACTGGCTGGAGATCGAAAAACAGCGCGGAATTTCCGTCTCGAGTTCCGTCATGCACGCAGATTACGCGGGCATCAGGATCAATATCCTCGACACCCCGGGCCATCGCGATTTCAGCGAAGACACCTACCGGACGTTGATAGCCGCCGACAGCGCGGTCATGTTGATTGACGCGGCCAAGGGCGTGGAAGCCCAAACCCGACGACTCTTCGAAGTCTGCCGGATGCGCAAAATCCCCATCTTCACTTTCATCAATAAGATGGATCGCCACGGGCAGGACCCCCTCGATCTGCTCAGTGAAATCGAAGATGTTCTGGGCATCGAATCCGTGCCGGTCAATTGGCCTGTTGGCGCAGGCAAGGAATTTCGCGGCACCTACGATCGGCTGTCCCGTCGTCTCGATTTGTTCTCCGGAGGAAACCACGGAACCACAACCGTCGACCAGCAGTCCGTAGACGGCGAACCCGAGAGCGAAGAAATCCAGAAAGCCCTGGGGCATCTCTCGGAGAGCGTCATGGAAGGGCTCGAACTGCTCGAAGGCGCTGGCACCGAATTCGACGAGGGCCGTATCCGTCGCGGCCAACAAACGCCTGTTTTTTTCGGCAGCGCTCTGACCAATTTCGGATTGAAACCCTTTCTTGATCGCTTCGTGGAACTCGCCCCTCAGCCCTTGGCTCGACGTGCGATGTCTGCCGAAGAGGTCGACCCGACGACTGGAGGGTTCTCCGGCTTCGTTTTCAAGATTCAAGCGAATATGGACCCTGGCCACCGAGACCGCATTGCTTTCATTCGCATTTGCTCCGGAAAATTCGAGCAAGGGGTTCAGGCCGTCCACCGGCGAAGCGGCAAGACGATGCGATTGAGCAAATCGACACTACTGATGGGTCGGGGTCGGGAGGGCGTCGAGGAAGCCTACCCGGGTGACGTCGTCGGCCTGTTCGACCCAGGCTTTCTCCAGATTGGCGATACGATTTGCGCGAGCGGCGATTTCGACTTTCCCGAATTACCGACCTTCGCACCCGAACATTTCATGCGCGTCGAATTGGGCTTGGTCTCCAAGCGAAAAGCCTTGCAAAAAGGCCTCGATCAACTGGCTCATGAGGGAGCGATCCAGATTTTTTCTGACCCCGAGGGTGCCGGAGCTACAATTTTGGGCGCGGTCGGACCGCTGCAATTCGATGTCCTCAAACACCGTCTGGCAAGCGAATACAAAGTCGAGCTTCGCCTATCACCGCTGACGTTCTCGGTGGCACGTTGGGCGACCGGAGATTTCAAACCAGAAATGGTTGGACACTCGCGGTTGAGCAAGCTGGTCTACGACCATGTCGGTCGACCCGTTCTCGTATCGCAGGGAGTCAATTTTCTCGAGCGAATCCTCGCGGAACACGAGGGCGTCGGACTCGCTGAAACCCCGCCGATGCAGGCTTGATCGAAACAATCAGGAGCCATTACCGTGACAAATGAAAACGAGGGCAACAGCCCGATCGTGGATCCCGAAGCGTGGATCGCCCCGTCCGTGCAAATGTTCGGAAAAATCCACATCTCGGCCGGGGCCTCTGTTTGGTACAACTCGGTATTACGGGCCGAAAGCCATCATATCTCTATCGGTCGCATGACGAACCTTCAGGACTTCGTTATGGCACATATCGGTTACGCCAGCCCGACGATCATTGGCGATTTCTGCTCGATCACGCATCATACAACGATTCATGGCTGCACGATTGGCAAAAATTGCCTGATCGGGATCAATGCGGTGATCATGGACGGAGCAGTAATTGGCGAGGGCTCGATTGTCGCAGGTGGGGCTCTGGTGACCGAGGGAAAGGAATTTCCGCCCTATTCCATTATCGGTGGTGTCCCCGCAAAACTGCTGGCCACAAGAGACAGCACGCACGCCAACCGCATGAATGCCTGGTACTACCACCGCAACGCCGAAGCGTATCGCAACGGGGACCATCGCGCCTGGAGCGGCGATGCTCACGCGCTATGGCTCGAAAAAAAGATGCGCGAAATTCAGGCGGGCACCGACGAATAGTCGCCGAGAACTGCCGGACTTGTCTCCCCTCTCGTGACCTTCTAGGCTGCCGCGATGCGATGGGAATATCAAAAAGGACTCCATGACCTCGGCAATGGCTCCTACGCATGGCTCGCTCCGGATGGCACGTGGGGCTGGAGCAATGCAGGCCTGATCGTCGATAGCGGGGAATCCCTGCTTGTCGATACTCTTTTCGACCTTCGCATGACGCAGGAGATGCTTGACTCGATGCGGAGCGCCGAACCCCAAGCCGCCGCTTCGATCGGGACGCTGGTCAATACGCATGCCAATGGGGATCATTGCCACGGCAATGAGCTCGTTCACGGAGCGGAGGTGATCGCCTCGAAGGCCAGCGCCGAGGAAATGGCCGAGGTCACGCCCGAGATGCTCGCAGGCATGATGGACATGGCCGCGGATGGCGAGGATGATCTTTCCGGCTACCTCCGACATTGCTTCGGTGCCTTCGATTTTCATGGGATCCGCCACACCCCTCCCACCCGCACCTTCACAAAAAACCTCAGTCTCGACGTCGGGAACAAAAAGGTCGAATTGATCGAAGTCGGCCCCGCGCATACTCGGGGAGATGTCCTGGTCCATGTCCCCGAGGACCGAACCGTGTTCACAGGAGATATCCTTTTCATTGGGGGCACCCCCATCATGTGGGCCGGCCCGGTCGAGCGCTGGATTGATGCCTGTCGTCGTATCGAAGAGATGGATGTGGAAACGGTTGTTCCCGGCCATGGCCCGATTACCGATGCACAAGGGGCCGCCGAGGTGCGCGGGTATCTGGAGTGGCTGCGCGCGGAAGCCCGCGACCGCTTCGATGCCGGCATGGAGGCCGTGGAAGCCGCCAAGGATATCGCATTAGGCCCCTATGCCGACTGGTCGGATGCGGAGAGAATTGCGGTCAACGTGCATACGATGTTTCAAGATTTCGCCGCCAAGGACACGTCCCCAAGCACGCTCGAGCTCTTCACCAGCATGGCGACCCTCAGGCAGTTCCAGACGCGATCCATCAACTAAAAAAGGTTCAGAATACGCGCGAACCTCAAATTCTCGATTAAAAATAGTGCTTTTTTATTTTAGCTACACACCTGTGTATCATTGCACTCTAATGTAAAATGGCGATAGATTCTCCTGATGGGTGCTGCAGAAGCCATCGCGTTGGGAGAATCCACCTCCCGACGGGAACGAAAAAAACAGGAACTGCAAAACCGCATCCTCCAGAGCGCACAACAGTTATTCGAGGATAAAGGCGTATCCGCGACCACCGTGGCCGAGATCTGCGAGGTTGCCGATGTCGCGACCAAGACCTTTTTCAATCACTTCTCCACCAAGCAACAACTGGTCGAGAGACTGGCCCATGCTTCGCTGAATATTTTCCTTGCCGACCTCGCCTCCCTCCGGACTGAAGCAACCGATCTTCAAGATTGGCTGCTTCGCTTCTTTGCGAAAATGGCCGACACTGTAACGCAGGCCGGGCCCATGCACCGAGAACTGGTCAACGAAATCGTTCATGCGATCTCGAGCGACTCAAACGAGACACGACAAAAGTTGCAACTGCGCGAAGCCTTTCTCGACGTCGTCCGCGACGGAGTCGCGCGCGGCGAAATCGGCACGCAGCACGACGCAGAAACTCAGAGTGAACTGATCATCGGAGCCTTCTATTCCCTGATGTTCAGCTGGACACACCTCGAAGAATATCCAATTCGCGAGCGCGCACGCGCACTCGCGCTTCTGCTTGGCGATACGCTGCGAACCCAAAATCAAGACAAGGAGATACCCCATGGCTCGGCGTGAAGACGAACACGTACAGCTTCCGATCCCCAACGGCTGGTATGCCGTCTGCTGGAGCCGCCAGCTTCAGGATGGCGAAGTTCAATCCGTTCATTGTTTCGGCGAGGATCTGGTCGTCTTTCGGACCCGCTCGGGGCAAGCGCGAGTGCTGGATGCGTACTGTTCCCACCTCGGCGCTCACCTTGGCGAGGGGGGTCGCGTCGTCGGCGAAACGATTCAATGCCCGTATCACGCGTGGCAGTATGACGGCGAAACAGGGGTATGCGCGAAGATTCCCTACTGCGAGCAAATTCCGAAAAAAGCCCTTGTACGTCCTTGGGAAGTCCGCGAACGAAACGGATTTGTCTTCGTATGGTACCACGCGCGGCAAGAGCCGTCGTCGTGGGAAGTGCCCATTCTGGAGGAGATCGGCGACCCCGAATGGACCGAGCCGCGCGAGTTCGAAATCGAAGTCCCCATTCATGTGCAGGATATTCACGAGAACAATAATGATCCCGTGCACTTTCAGGTTGTCCACGGCATGGATGATATTATGGATACCGAAGAGATCGAGTATTCGGCCGATGGCAGAATCTCGAAGCTGATCGGCCATAATGAAAGGGTGACGCCAATGGGCACCTTCCAGACAACCTTGGAGCGCGAGTCCTTTGGCATCGGCATGAGCACCGTTCGAACCATCGGCATTCCCGGCGCCGGCCTCCTGCTCTTTTCATCGACAACCCCGATCGAACCCAATCGAACGATTTCACGCTGGCTGATCACCGTCACAAAAAATCTCGTCGATCTCGTCGGTGAAGAGTTCCAGCAAAATCTGGTCAAGGGTGTGGAAGACGATATGCGTATCTGGAAACACAAAGTGCACCGCAAACAGCCCGTCTTCTGCAAAGAAGATAAATTCCTCGGCGAGTACCGCCAATGGGTCAAGCAGTTTTACGTCTGAGCTTGGAGAAAACAGAAATGAAAAATTATATTGTTGTTTCGAGCGATGGTCACGCCGGGCTCAAACCCGAAGCCTATCGCAACTACGTCGACCCCGAGTTCCGAGAGACGTTCGACGTGGCATTGCCGATTCAGATCGAGCAAACCCAGATTGCTGCAAAAAAGTTCCTGGTCGACGAAATTAACGAAGATTGGCGTCAGGGACACGAGCGAGGACTGAGTGGCGCGTGGGACCACCAGGCCCGCAATGAGGTTCTGGATGCCGACGGTATCGCAGCCGAAGTCCTCTTCCCCGACGGTATTACCGAGATGAATGCCCCGCCCTTCGGTGCCGGCATTTCTCTTCCAACGGAAAATATTGTTCCCGAACTCCAATGGGCTGGCGCCCGCGCCCACAATCGTTGGCTGAGCGAGTTCACGTCGCAGCAACCCGATCGTCGGATCGGCATCGCCATCGTGCCCGCGCTCTGGGATGTCGACGAGGCCGTCGCCGAGGTCCGATGGGCCAAAGAGAACGGACTGCGCGGCGTCATGCTCCCGGTTCAATGGGGGAAGCTGGCCGGCTATCACGACCCTAAATACAACCCCCTCTGGGAGGCCATCGAGGATCAGAACCTCGCCATCCACTTCCACTCCGGCCCCGCGCCGACCGCCGAATACTTCGGAGATCTGACCGACCCCGATGCCAAACCTCTCCCTGGAGCCATGGGGATCTATGTCTCGGAAGTCTGCTGGTTCAACGTAAGACCGTTGACCTTCATGATTTGGGGCGGAGTCTTTGAGCGCTATCCGAAACTCAAAGTAGCGATCACTGAGGGAACGATTGTCTGGGTTCCCGAGTACCTCAACCTGCTTGAGCATCGATATGCACAAACTCGCGAGTCGCAAAAATTAGGAGACTATACGAGCCACCTCTCGATGAGTCCTACCGAGTATTTCAACCGCAATGTGAATCTCGGCGCCTCCTGCCTGTCACGACGCGAGGCCGAGATGCGGGGGGATATCGGCACAAGCAATATAATGTGGGGCAGTGATTACCCCCACCCCGAAGGCACTTGGCCCATCACCAGGGAACAAATGCATACTTCGCTTGATGGACTTCCCGATAACGATATCGAAGCCATCCTCGGCCGCAATGCGATCGAGTTCTATGGCCTCGATGAAAAAGCTCTCCTCCCGCACGCCGAGCGGATCGGTCCGGCACGCGAATCTTTCCAATCGAACAAGGCCTAGAAAGGAAAAATCTATGGCAATCCTGCGCTATGTGAAATCCGCCGAGCAGATCGCAAAAGCGGCTGACGCCAACCCCGAATTCATGGAGTCAACGGTATATTCGATCCGCTGCGTCTATGAGACCGACCCCGCAATCCACAGAGCCGTCCTGCCCCAGCCTCTCGAGCCGGCTGACAAGCCCGAAGTTTGTCTGACCTTCTCGAAAGTCGCGATGCATATCTCTCCGGAATTCACCTTCGAGATCGGATCAGCCGTATTTGGTGTCCGCGCCAGCTACGAAGGAGTCCCGGGCACTTACCTCATCACCATGCCCATGACGACCGAGCAGGCCGTGGTTCCCGGACGCGAAACTTTTGGCGAGCCCAAAAAGATTGCCGAAATTGATTTCCAGCACGAGGGCTCTTCCGTGTCCTCTGCTGTCTCCCGGATGGGCATGACCTATCTCTCCGCCAGAGGCACTCTCGGCAAGGAACTCGGTCCACGCGAATGGAAGGAATACGGGTACTGCTTCAAGGCCCAGCCTTCCTGCGAAAAAGGCAAGGCCTTCGACGTCGATCCGATTCTGGTTCGTCTGGAATGGCGCCATACCAACAAGCAAGTCTGGGAAATTGAAAATCCCGAAATCATTTTGGGCGAGTCTCCTATGGACCCGGTCGCTGATATTCCGGTTCGCAAGATCATCAGTTGCGTTTTCGAAGAAGGCTCCAGCGAAAGCAACGGGAGCGTGCTGCGCTCGGTGCCCGGCGACTGGCTGCTGCCCTTCCTCCACCAACGCTATGACGATACCAGCGGCGAAGGCGTCGAGATCGCCGGCTGAATCGGGGACCCATGGACTATAAAGGAAAAACAGCCGTCATCACCGGCGGAGCCAGCGGCGTCGGACGAGCCATGGGTGCGAGATTTCTCCGCGAGGGCATGAAGGTTGTCCTCTCGGATGTCGAGTCCGGGCCTCTGCAGGCCACCGTCGATGAGCTTCTTCCGCTCGGATCTGTCTCCGGCGTCACCTGCGACGTCTCCAAATTCGAACAAGTTGAAAATCTGGCGAGCGAGGCCGTGGCTCGCCACGGCAAGGTACACCTGCTGTGTAATAATGCCGGCGTCAGCGCCTACGAGGACGTCCCGGCGTGGGACCTGCCAATCAATGATTGGCGCTGGGTCTTTGACGTCAACATCATGGGCGTCGTTCACGGGATCAAGGCCTTTGTACCCGGGATGATTGCCCACGGTGAAGAAGGTGCTGTCATGAACACATCGTCGGGAAACGGCGGGCTTCTGGTTCTACCTTTCACCCCCAGTTACTCCGCCAGTAAAGCGGCCGTAAGCAGCATCACCGAAACCTTGTACCACCAGCTGAAGGTGAATCAGACCAGACTACGCGCTCACGTTTTATATCCGGGGCCGCATGTGGTGGCGTCGAATATCTTCACGGCCTACCGCAATCGCCTGCCGGGCTATGAGAGAGGGCAGGAGCAGGCGGCGCCCTATATGACGATCGACGACCTGAAGACGATGTACGAAGGTATGGGGCGACATTTTGAGACGACCACGCCGGAGGAAGTTGCGGATCACGCTTGGGATGGTTTGCAATCCGGAAGCTATTTTATCAACCCAACTTCCGACGAACTCATCGAACAGATGAGGGCCCGGTTCGAAGCCATTCTGGCAAAACAAGACCCTCCGGGTTGAGCCGAAATCGCCTCAGCGAGCCACGGGATCATGGGGTCCCGTGGCTCCTTTGATTATTGGCCCAGAAGATTACCCAGAATTCCCTTCGCCGCAGCGCCCGCCTCGCCACCGAGATGCTCGTCGACCAGCTTGCCAATTTGCTTCTCGGCTTCTGCTTTCGCGACAGCCGTGCCGACTTTCGAGACATAGGTCTGGGCGATCGCCTGAGCGAGCACTTCCGGCGCGGCTCCCGCACCTCCGCCCACATTGGACTGACGGAGAGCGGGGACCTTGGCGTTGAAATCCTTGCCCCCAACCGCCGACAGATCAGCTCCCAAGCTGGCACCGGCAATCTCCAACCGGTTGATCCGCACGCGGAGGTCACCCGAGGACGCACTGCTCGAGGCTGAGGAGGGTTTGCTCGAAGATCCCGAGATATTCGCCAGCAAGGCCTGGATATTGGTGGAACCGTTCGCCGCAAGGATCAGCTTCACGGAAGGGGACTTCACCGTGACCTCGGTGATCACGATAGGATCCTGCGACAATATCGATGCCGGGTCGATCCCGATGACGATGTCCTGAAACGAAATTGCTTCACCGTCAAAGCCCTTCGGGTTGGCCACGGTCAG
>DLYX01000143.1:0-2974 GCA_003447545.1 Deltaproteobacteria bacterium
CCAGGGAAGCAGTTTCTCCCTGTCCGCCAGGAATTTCTCAAAATTCTTGCCGTATTCATACTTCCCGAAGGCATGCCCACCATAGCCGGGGTTGCTAAACCACTCTTGCAACTGCCTCGGATCAAGCGTCGTCTGTGCGCCCGAACCAGCGGCACACCACAGCCGGGTTGATTCACGGGCCACCGGATCCTCACTCTTCGGATCGGCCATGTCGTCATGGTAGGCCAGCCACAGGCTTGAACAGCCGCCTGCCGAATTGCCGTAGGAGGCAATCCGCTCTTTGTCGATGTTCCATTCGCGGGCCTTGCTGCGAACGAACTGCACGGCCCGGGCCGCGTCGTGGAGCGTCGCCTTGACCGGCGGTGTTGCGCCCTCGGTATGCTTCCCGATCAAGCGATAGTCGATCGCCACCACCGAGATGCCCTCCCCAAGAATGGCCCGGAGATTGGGGAAGCGAGGGCTTCTTGAAACATTCCCTTTGCTGCCGGCCATCCAACCACCACCATGCAGGATCATGATGACCGGGGTCGGCGTCTCCGACTTGGCCTGCCAGAAGTCGAGCTTGTTCCGTGCGTGTTTGCCGTATGCAACATCGGCAAACGTGGGGGGAAGCGGATTGCTTTTCGAATTCGGCGGATACGTTTTCGGTGCGGTTCCGGTCTCCCCGGCAGAGACGGAAGCGGTGAGGGCGAGCATACTGACGACGCTGCAGGCAACCAGAACTCTCACGCATTGTATGTTCATCGCACTATAGCCCCTTTGCCGAGTTGGTCGTTGTCTGCTGCGCGTTCAGTTCCTCCCGGGATCTGCCTCCGCCTACTTCATCGGAATCAACTTGAAGTGTTTGATGCTCACACCTTTATTCGGGGCATACTGGGTAAATAAGATCTGGTTTCGTCCCTCTTTCAATTCGAGTTCAACGGGTTTGGTATCCATCCAGTCGGCTTTGGTGTAGGGGATGTCGACATCCACCAGAGTTCTCCTGTTAACGCGAAGCAGGAATTTTCGGTCCATGGTCACGGTGCAAACATGGGCAGTAAATTCGTACTTGCCGGCCTTGGGAAGATTTACGGTGTAAGTGAGCAATTCCGGGCGCTGGCCAGCTAAACCGTAGTGCATTTGCATTCCGCCATCGATGCTTTCCATGAATAGAACCTTCTCACCGTTCTTCGGTGATCTGCATGCCGCGACAGGAATGGTGATGGTGCCGTCCTTGGCCACGGTCATCGTCCGAAACTTCTCAGGGATCTTTATCTGCGCGATCTCTTCCTTCTCGCTACTGACATTGGATTCTGCGAGTTCTGCACCCGTGGCCCCGATGTCTTTTATTTTCTCATCTTCGACGATGGCTTGTTTTCTGTAGAAACCAAGCAATCGCCAGAAACCACCGCTTGATCCGAAGTTGCGCGGGGCCTCTTCGGCCAATGCTTGCCCTAACCACTTACACATCAGTGCCTGTTTAAATCCCTTAGGATCTTCTTGCGCCTGTGATGCCAACAGAAACTCCAGGGGACGCATTCCATTTATGTTTGTGCTGAAACTAATATGTGGCCCTAAGACGACGGTCCATCCCTCCGGAGTCCAGTGCGCCATGGCACCATGACCCGGCGAGGGTGCACGACGAGAAGGTATGCCGAAAGCGTAGCCCGAGATCTGCCCGACAAATGCACGTGGGCCACAGATGCCGCCTTCGAGAAAGAACTTCTGAATGTTGCTCAAATCGGCCGGCATGCCGCTTCTGTCGACGCCGCCTGTGTAGGGAATGTCGCTCTTAACGATGCGGCAGTAGCGCCATCTGTATTCCACGCGCGTGTGATCGGGACGGTAGTTGCGCAGCACCTTTCTCATCCAGCCGATATCTTCAAGCGTGTAGGAGTCTGGAAATACAAAGCGATAGTTCCAACCGGTACCGCCCAATTTAGAAAAGGCGGGATCCATTACGCCGCCGTCGTATGCCTTCAGGTAATTCTGGTAGTATTTGACCAAGGACTCGGCCGCCGGAGCGTCAGGATAGATATAGGTATCGCCGGTATACTGAAGGGATACAGCTAGGGCCCAAACCTGAAAGAAACCCTCGTGAGAACGCTTGGCGGCTTTCTGAATGGCCGTGTAGCTTCGCATCGCCTGGCCGTAACGTCCGCCGCTGGCTCCTCCCAGCGTCATGACCTGCACGACGAGCTTCTCGTCATTCAGGAGCTCATCAATCAGCGCTTTTTCTTTTTCGCCCTGTTGCGCAAAGCCGGCCAGACGCGTGGGGGTGGCATGCGTCAGCAGTGCGAATTTGGCCATGGTGGCCAGATCTTTTTCGCTGGCGAGAAAGGTATCAATGTCCTTCATGACAGCTCGGGCCGCCGTAACGACCTCTTTCTGTTTTTCAGCAAAGGCCGGGTTGCCCGGGCCGTATTTAACAGCGACTTTATTACCCATGACGACCTTTGTCACAGGCGTGACATGATTAAGCGCGCCGAACTGCTTGGTGAATTCAGCCTTCTTCTTTGCGTCCACCTTGGGCTCCAGGCGCGTGATCGCTTGCTTTAGATCGGCCAGCATTTTGCTGTAATGTGCCTCGAGTTTTTTCCCTTCAGGGGTCAGGCTGACCGGCTCGGGTTTCGCCGCGGCAAAGGCGGATGTCGATAGGGCCAGGATCGCCATGGTCCATAAACTTTTGATGATGTCGTGTTTCTTCATTTTTGTGTTTCTATTTTGTGCTGCTTGAACCAGTTCTTTAATCTTTCGTGGGCCGACTTGTAAACGCTCGGAGAATCTGCTCTGCCTGGCTTTCGGGTGCGCTTGCGCATTTGAGCCGCTTCGTCCCCGCGACCAAGCTTGTCGAGAATCTCGGCCTTCGTGTTCCAAAGTTCCACCATGGTGTCATCCGGGTTATTCATCGTCACCGTGGCGGCCTCCTTTCGCCAAACGGTCGGATCCTTGCTTCTTCTTTTGCCTTGGAAGTAACGTAATCTCTGGGCGTCGA